>NZ_JBSGBN010000181.1:0-15527 GCF_053601275.1 Streptomyces sp. NPDC004752
AGCCGTATGCCGGTCCCGGCGTGACCAATCGGGCGCCGGTCCCGGCGTACCCCCCCGCCCCCCAGCCCCCCCCCCCAGGCCCCCCCCCCCCCCGAGGGGTCTACCCAAAAAAACCCCGCCGGGGGGGCCCTACCCTTGGTGACCCGCCCACCCCGGCGGCACGTTTCTGCTGAGTCGTCGAGCGGCTCAGGCTTCTTCGTGGGTGGCCACGGCACGGCGCGCGTCCGCGTCCAGCACGCCCCAGCTGATCAGCTGTTCGGTCAGGACCGAGGGCGACTGGTCGTAGATGACGGCGAGTGTGCGCAGGTCGTCCTGGCGGATCGACAGCACCTTGCCGTTGTAGTCACCGCGCTGGGACTGGATCGTCGCCGCGTAGCGCTGCAGGGGTCCCGCCTTCTCGGCCGGCACGGTGGCCAGCCGCTCCAGGTCCAGGACCAGCTTCGGCGGCGGCTCGGCGGCGCCACCCGGGGTGGTGCCGGGCAGCAGTTCCTGCACGGGAACGCCATAGAAGTCCGCCAGCTCCGCGAGGCGCTGCACGGTCACGGCGCGGTCCCCGCGCTCGTACGAGCCGACGACGACTGCCTTCCAGCGGCCTTGGGACTTCTCCTCGACACCGTGGAGGGAAAGGCCCTGCTGGGTGCGGATGGCCCGGAGCTTGGCCCCGAGCTGTTTGGCGTATTCGCTGGACATATAGCTCCCCGGACACTGTGTCGACGCGGCCGGCTGTGATTCCCGCCGCGCGGCTGGTAACTCACTGTGAGGTTACGCAGCGTGACACTCCTGCGTCAAGCCGAATGGTCCACACCGACTCTTCCGTGGTACCGGTGACCGATTACGCCGACCGGGTGATCGAGGGCTCCGGGCGACCTGCTACGGTGGATGGCGCAATTTCGACGTCCTTTAAGGTCCGTCCCGTGAGGCGGAGAAGGAGGTCCGTTTCGTATGGACATGCAAGCGTCCGATGCGCGGCCCGTGCTCGAAGGGGCCGACATCGCGCGGGTGTTGACCCGCATCGCCCATGAGATCGTCGAGCGCGCCAAGGGCGCCGACGACGTGGTGCTCCTCGGCATTCCGACCCGGGGTGTCTTCCTCGCCCAGCGGCTCGCCGCCAAGCTGGCCGAGATCACCGACCGCAAGGTTCCGGCCGGCTCGCTCGACATCACGATGTACCGCGACGATCTGCGTCTGCACCCACCGCGCGCGCTGGCCCGCACCGACATCCCCGGTGACGGCATCGACGGCCGGCTGGTCGTCCTCGTCGACGACGTGCTCTTTTCCGGCCGCACCATCCGCGCCGCCCTCGACGCCCTGGGCGACATCGGGCGCCCGCGCGCCGTGCAGCTCGCGGTCCTCGTCGACCGCGGCCACCGCGAGCTGCCCATCCGCGCCGACTACGTCGGCAAGAACCTCCCCACGTCGCTGCGGGAGACGGTCAAGGTCCAGCTCGCCGAGGAGGACGGTCGCGACACCGTGCTGCTCGGCGTCAAGCAGGCCGCCCCGGGCGATCAGTAGCACGCGGGCGCCGCGGTGCACACCGTGCGTCCCGTCACCATGCCCTCGCCTGCCCGGATTCTCCCGATACCTGAACTGCCTTACGGAGCCTGACAGATGCAGCGCCATCTCATCTCGGCCGCCGATCTCACCCGCGACGACGCCGTCCTGATCCTCGACACCGCCGAGGAGATGGCCCGGGTCGCCGACCGGCCGATCAAGAAGCTGCCGACCCTGCGCGGCCGCACGATCGTCAACCTCTTCTTCGAGGACTCCACCCGCACCCGGATCTCCTTCGAGGCCGCCGAGAAGCGGCTGTCCGCGGACGTCATCAACTTCACCGCCAAGGGGTCGAGCGTCTCCAAGGGCGAGTCCCTGAAGGACACCGCCCAGACCCTGGAGGCCATGGGCGTCGACGCCGTCGTCATCCGGCACGGTGCCTCCGGCGCCCCTTACCGCCTCGCCACCTCCGGCTGGATCGACGCCGCCGTGATCAACGCGGGCGACGGCACCCATCAGCACCCCACCCAGGCGCTGCTCGACGCGTTCACCATGCGCCGCCGCCTGGTCGGCCGGGACGCCGGCCTCGGCCGGGACCTCGCAGGACGGCGCATCACCGTCGTCGGCGACATCCTGCACAGCCGCGTCGCCCGCTCCAACGTCGACCTGCTGCACATCCTGGGCGCCGAGGTCACCCTGGTCGCCCCGCCCACCCTGCTGCCGGTCGGCGTCGAGGCATGGCCCTGCGAGGTGGCGTACGACCTCGACGCCACGCTGCCCAAGTCCGACGCCGTGATGATGCTGCGGGTGCAGCGGGAGCGGATGAACGCCGCCTTCTTCCCGACCGAACGCGAGTACGCCCGGCGCTACGGCCTCGATGCCGACCGGATGGCGCGGATGCCCGAGCACGCCATCGTCATGCACCCCGGCCCCATGGTCCGCGGCATGGAGATCACCGCCGAGGTGGCCGACTCCGACCGCTGCACCGCCGTCGAGCAGGTCGCCAACGGCGTGTCCATCCGGATGGCCGTGCTGTACCTGCTGCTCGGCGGCAAGGAGCCCGCCGTCACCAACGCCCGCACCACCGAGGAGAAGTAAGAACCATGAGCAAGATCCTGATCCGTGGTGCCGAGGTGCTCGGCGGCGCACCGCAGGACGTCCTGATCGACGGTGCGACCATCGCCGCGGTGGGCACCGGGCTCGACGCCGACGGCGCCGAGGTCGTCGACGCTGCGGGGAAAGTCCTGCTCCCCGGCCTCGTCGACCTGCACACCCATCTGCGCGAGCCCGGCCGCGAGGACTCCGAGACCGTGCTGACCGGCACGCGCGCCGCCGCCGGCGGCGGCTACACCGCCGTGTTCGCCATGGCCAACACCTTCCCGGTCGCCGACACCGCCGGCGTGGTCGAGCAGGTCTACCGGCTCGGGCAGGAGCACGGCTACTGCGATGTGCAGCCGATCGGCGCCGTCACCGTCGGCCTGGCGGGCAAGCAACTCGCCGAGCTGGGCGCCATGCACGAGTCCGCCGCGGGCGTCACCGTCTTCTCCGACGACGGCAAGTGCGTCGACGACGCCGTGATCATGCGGCGCGCGCTGGAGTACGTGAAGGCATTCGGCGGCGTCGTCGCCCAGCACGCGCAGGAGCCGCGGCTGACCGAGGGCGCCCAGATGAACGAGGGCGTCGTCTCCGCCGAACTGGGCCTCGGCGGCTGGCCCGCGGTCGCCGAGGAGTCGATCATCGCCCGCGATGTCCTGCTCGCCGACCACGTCGGCTCCCGCGTCCACATCTGCCATCTGTCGACCGCGGGATCCGTGGAGATCGTCCGCTGGGCCAAGTCCCGCGGCATCGCCGTCACCGCCGAGGTCACCCCGCACCACCTGCTGCTCACCGACGAACTGGTGCGCTCGTACAACCCGGTCTACAAGGTCAACCCGCCGCTGCGCACCGAACGCGATGTGCGGGCCCTGCGCGAGGCGCTCGCCGACGGCACGATCGACATTGTCGCCACCGACCACGCCCCGCACCCGCACGAGGACAAGGACTGCGAGTGGGCCGCGGCCGCCATGGGCATGGTCGGCCTGGAGACCGCGCTGTCGGTGGTCCAGGAGACCATGGTCGACACCGGGCTGCTCGACTGGGCGGGCGTCGCCGACCGCATGTCGTTCGCCCCCGCGCGCATCGGCCGGGCCACCGGCCACGGCCGTCCCGTCTCGGCAGGCGAGCCCGCCAACCTCACCCTGCTCGACACGGCATACCGTGGCCGGGTGGACCCCGCGGACTTCGCCTCGCGCAGCCGCAACACCCCGTACGAGGGTCGCGAGCTGCCGGGCCGTGTCACCCACACATGGCTGCGGGGGAAGGCCACGCTCGTCGACGGGAAGCTCACGTGACATCTGCACCACTGCTCGCGGCCAAACTGACGCCCGCGCTCGCCGCCGAACAGAAGTCGGCCCCGGTCACCGACTGGGCCGCCCGGATCGGCTGGCTCGTCGGACTCGCCCTCTTCGTGGCGCTCGTCTACTGGCTGATGCGCGAGGGCTGGAAGTGGCGCGGCCACCTCCAGGGCGACCTGCCCGCGCTGCTTGCCGCGCCGGACGACCCCGGCCCGGCCAGAGCGACGATGAGCGGCCGCTACCACGGCTCCACCACCGCCGGGCAGTGGCTGGACCGCATCGTGGCGCACGGCCTGGGCACCCGCAGCCGGGTCGAGCTGACGCTGACGGACGCGGGCCTCGACGTCGAACGCCCCGGGGCCGCCGACTTCTTCGTCCCCGCCGCCGCGCTGCGCGAGGCCCGGCTCGACAAGGGCATCGCGGGCAAGGTCCTCACCGAGGGCGGCCTCCTCGTCGTGACCTGGGCACACGGCGACAGACTGATCGACTCCGGCTTCCGCTCGGACCGCGCGGCCGAGCACGACGCGTGGGTCGATGCCATCAACTCCATGATCAAGACAGCCAGCACGGAAGGCGCCGAACGATGACGACCTCCACGAAAGGGAACGCCTTGCAGCGGAAGAAGGTGCTTCCCGCGGTACTCGTCCTGGAAGACGGCCGGATCTTCCGTGGCCGCGCCTACGGGGCCGTGGGGGAGACCTTCGGCGAGGCCGTGTTCTCCACCGGCATGACCGGCTACCAGGAGACCCTGACCGACCCGTCGTACGACCGCCAGATCGTCGTCGCGACCGCCCCGCAGATCGGCAACACCGGATGGAACGACGAGGACGACGAGTCCCGCCGCATCTGGGTCTCCGGCTATGTGGTGCGCGACCCCGCGCGCGTGCCGTCCAACTGGCGAGCCAAGCGCTCCCTGGACGACGAACTGGTCGCGCAGGGCGTCGTCGGCATCTCCGGCATCGACACCCGCGCCCTCACCCGCCATCTGCGCGAGCGCGGCTCCATGCGGGCCGGAGTCTTCTCCGGCGACGCGATCGCCCCCGACGCGGACCTCCTCGCGCGCGTGCAGGCCCAGCCGCACATGAAGGGCGCGAGCCTCTACGAGGAGGTCGCCACGACCGAGGCGTACGTCGTCCCGGCGATCGGCGAGAAACGGTTCACCGTCGCCGCGATCGACCTCGGGATCAAGGGCATGACCCCGCACCGCATGGCCGAGCGCGGCATCGAGGTCCATGTGCTGCCCGCCACCGCCACCCCCGAGGACGTGTACGCCGTCGCGCCCGACGGAGTGTTCTTCTCCAACGGGCCCGGCGACCCGGCCACCGCCGACGGCCCGGTCGCGCTGATGACCGCCGTCCTTGAACGGCGCACACCGCTGTTCGGGATCTGCTTCGGCAACCAGATCCTGGGCCGCGCCCTCGGCTTCGGCACCTACAAGCTCAAGTACGGCCACCGGGGCATCAACCAGCCGGTGCAGGACCGTACGACCGGCAAGGTGGAGGTCACCGCGCACAATCACGGCTTCGCCGTGGACGCGCCGCTCGACCGGGTCAGCGAGACGCCCTTCGGCCGCGCCGAGGTGTCCCACGTCTGCCTCAACGACGATGTCGTGGAGGGGCTGCGGCTGCTCGACCAGCCGGCCTTCTCCGTCCAGTACCACCCCGAGGCGGCAGCGGGCCCGCACGACGCCGCCTACCTGTTCGACCGCTTCACGTCTTTGATGAGCACAGTCCTGATGGAGGGCCAGCGTGCCTAAGCGCACCGATATCCAGTCCGTCCTGGTCATCGGCTCCGGCCCGATCGTCATCGGCCAGGCCGCCGAGTTCGACTACTCCGGCACCCAGGCGTGCCGGGTGCTCAAGTCCGAGGGACTTCGCGTCGTCCTCGTCAACTCCAACCCGGCGACGATCATGACCGACCCGGAGATCGCCGACGCCACCTACGTCGAGCCGATCACCCCGGAGTTCGTCGAGAAGATCATCGCCAAGGAGCGCCCCGACGCCCTGCTGCCCACCCTGGGCGGTCAGACGGCCCTCAACACCGCGATCTCGCTGCACGCGAACGGTGTCCTGGAGAAGTACGGCGTCGAGCTGATCGGCGCCAACGTGGAGGCCATCCACAAGGGCGAGGACCGCGACCTGTTCAAGGAGGTCGTGGCGGAGGTCCGCCGCACGACCGGACACGGCGAGTCCGCCCGGTCCGTGATCTGCCACTCCATGGACGAGGTGCTCGCGGGCGTCGAGACGCTCGGCGGCTACCCGGTCGTCGTCCGCCCCTCCTTCACCATGGGCGGCGCCGGCTCCGGCTTCGCCCACGACGAGGACGAGCTGCGCCGCATCGCGGGCCAGGGCCTCACGCTCTCCCCGACCACCGAGGTGCTCCTGGAGGAATCGATCCTCGGCTGGAAGGAGTACGAACTGGAGCTGATGCGCGACCGACACGACAACGTCGTGGTCGTCTGCTCCATCGAGAACTTCGACCCCATGGGTGTGCACACCGGTGACTCGATCACCGTGGCCCCGGCGATGACGCTGACCGACCGCGAATACCAGATCCTGCGCGACATCGGCATCGCCGTGATCCGCGAGGTCGGCGTGGACACCGGCGGCTGCAACATCCAGTTCGCGGTGAACCCCGACGACGGCCGGGTGATCGTCATCGAGATGAACCCGCGCGTGTCACGTTCCTCGGCGCTCGCCTCGAAGGCGACCGGCTTCCCGATCGCCAAGATCGCGGCGAAGCTGGCCGTCGGCTACACCCTCGACGAGATCCCGAACGACATCACCCGCCAGACCCCGGCCTCCTTCGAACCGACCCTCGACTACGTCGTCGTCAAGGCGCCGCGGTTCGCCTTCGAGAAGTTCCCGAGCGCCGACTCCACGCTGACCACCACCATGAAGTCGGTCGGCGAGGCCATGGCCATCGGCCGCAACTTCACCGAGGCGTTCCAGAAGGCGCTGCGCTCGCTTGAGAAGAAGGGCAGCCAGTTCACCTTCGTCGGGGAGCCCGGCTCCGCCGGAGACAAGGACGAGCTGCTGCGCGCGTCCGTCCGGCCCACCGACGGCCGGATCAACACCGTGATGCAGGCCATCCGGGCGGGCGCCACGCCCGAGGAGGTCTTCGAGTTCACCCGGATCGACCCGTGGTTCGTGGACCAGCTCTTCCTGATCAAGGAGATCGCGGACGAGCTGGGCGCCGCCGCCGAGCTGACCGCCGACCTGCTCGCCGAGGCCAAGCGGCACGGCTTCTCCGACCAGCAGATCGGCGAGATCCGCGGGCTGCGCGAGGACGTCGTCCGCGAGGTGCGGCACGCCCTCGGCATCCGCCCGGTGTTCAAGACGGTCGACACCTGCGCGGCCGAGTTCGCCGCGGAGACCCCGTACTTCTACTCCGCCTACGACGAGGAGAGCGAGGTCGCGCCGCGCACCAAGCCCGCGGTGATCATCCTGGGCTCCGGACCCAACCGCATCGGCCAGGGCATCGAGTTCGACTACTCCTGCGTGCACGCGTCCTTCGCGCTGTCCGACGCCGGGTTCGAGACCGTGATGGTCAACTGCAACCCGGAGACCGTCTCCACGGACTACGACACCTCCGACCGCCTCTACTTCGAGCCGCTGACGCTGGAGGACGTGCTGGAGATCGTCCACGCCGAGTCACTGGCCGGACCGATCGCAGGCGTGATCGTGCAGCTCGGCGGCCAGACCCCGCTCGGCCTCGCGCAGGCGCTCAAGGACAACGGCGTGCCGATCGTGGGCACCCCACCCGAGGCCATCCACGCCGCCGAGGACCGCGGCGCCTTCGGCCGCGTCCTCGCGGAGGCCGGACTGCCGGCCCCGAAGCACGGCACGGCCACCACCTTCGAGGAGGCCAAGGCCATCGCCGACGAGATCGGCTACCCGGTCCTGGTGCGGCCCTCGTACGTCCTCGGCGGGCGCGGCATGGAGATCGTCTACGACGAGACCCGTCTCGCCTCCTACATCGCCGAGTCCACGGAGATCAGCCCCTCTCGGCCGGTGCTCGTCGACCGGTTCCTCGACGACGCCATAGAGATCGACGTCGACGCGCTCTACGACGGCGAGGAGCTGTACCTCGGCGGCGTCATGGAACACATCGAGGAGGCCGGCATCCACTCCGGCGACTCGGCGTGCGCGCTGCCGCCGATCACGCTCGGCGGCTTCGACATCAAGCGGCTGCGCGTCTCGACCGAGGCGATCGCCCGGGGCGTCGGCGTGCGCGGCCTGATCAACATCCAGTTCGCGCTGTCCGGCGACATCCTGTACGTCCTGGAGGCCAACCCCCGCGCCTCCCGTACGGTCCCCTTCACCTCGAAGGCGACCGCGGTGCCGCTGGCCAAGGCCGCGGCCCGGATCTCGCTCGGCGCGACCGTCGCCGAGCTGCGCGCCGAGGGGCTGCTCCCGGCGCACGGCGACGGCGGCGAGCTGCCGCTGGAGGCGCCGATCTCCGTCAAGGAGGCCGTCATGCCCTGGTCGCGCTTCCGGGACATCCACGGCCGGGGCGTCGACACCGTGCTCGGTCCGGAGATGCGCTCCACCGGCGAGGTCATGGGCATCGACTCCGTCTTCGGTACGGCGTACGCCAAGTCGCAGACGGGCGCGTACGGGCCGCTGCCGACGAAGGGCCGCGCATTCATCTCGGTCGCCAACCGCGACAAGCGCTCCATGATCTTCCCGGCCCGGGAACTGGTCGCCCATGGCTTCGAACTGCTCGCCACCTCCGGCACCGCCGAGGTCCTCAAGCGCAACGGCATCAACGCCACGGTCGTGCGCAAGCAGTCCGAGGGCACCGGCCCGAACGGCGAGCGGACCATCGTCCAGCTCGTGCACGACGGCGAGGTCGACCTCATCGTCAACACCCCGTACGGCACCGGCGGCCGTCTCGACGGCTATGAGATCCGCACGGCGGCGGTGGCCCGCTCGGTGCCCTGTCTGACGACGGTCCAGGCGCTCGCCGCGGCGGTCCAGGGCATCGACGCGCTCACCCACGGCGACGTGGGCGTCCGCTCGCTCCAGGAACACGCGGCGCACCTGACCGCGGCCCGCGACTAGCAGCCCCGAGGGGGACACCGGAAACGGTGTCCCCCTCTTCTCGGAGCTCCTCTCGGGGCTCCTCATGAGGACTTCCACATGTACAAGCTCTTCTTCCGTCTCGTCTTCACCCGGCTGGACCCGGAGCAGGCGCACCACCTCGCCTTCCGCTGGATCCGTCTCGCCGTCCGCGTCCCGGTGCTGCGCACGTTTCTCGCCGCCGCCCTCGCCCCCCGCCAAAAGGAGCTGCGCACCGAGGCGTTCGGGCTGCGCATGCACGGCCCCTTCGGCCTTGCCGCCGGCTTCGACAAGAACGCCGTCGGGATCGACGGGATGACGATGCTCGGCTTCGACCACGTCGAGATCGGCACGGTGACCGGTGAGGCGCAGCCCGGCAACCCGCGCAAGCGGCTGTTCCGGCTCGTCGCCGACCGGGCGCTGATCAACCGCATGGGGTTCAACAACGAGGGCTCGCTCGCCGTCGCCGCCCGGCTGGCCGCGCGCGAGCCCGTCTTCCGGACCGTCGTCGGCGTCAACATCGGCAAGACCAAGGTCGTTCCCGAGGCGGACGCGGTCGCCGACTATGTGAAGTCGGCCGAGCGGCTGGCGCCGTACGCCGACTACCTGGTCGTGAACGTGTCGTCGCCCAACACCCCGGGGCTGCGCGATCTGCAGGCCACCGAGGCGCTGCGCCCCCTGCTGACCGCGGTCCGCGCGGCCGCCGACCGCACGGTGCCCGGCCGCCGGGTGCCGCTGCTGGTGAAGATCGCGCCCGACCTCGCCGACGAGGACATCGACGCCGTCGCCGACCTCGCCGTGGAGCTGGGCCTGGACGGCATCATCGCGACGAACACCACCATCGCCCGCGACGGCCTCGGGCTCGCGTCCGACCCGTCACTCGTGCAGGAGACCGGCGGGCTCTCCGGAGCGCCCCTGAAGGCGCGCTCCCTCAAGGTGCTGCGCCGCCTCTACGCGCGTGTGGGCGACCGGATCACCCTGGTGGGGGTCGGCGGCATCGAGAACGCCGAGGACGCCTGGCAGCGCATCCTGGCCGGGGCCACCCTGGTCCAGGGCTACAGCGCCTTCATCTACGAGGGGCCCTGCTGGGGCCGCGCGATCCACAAGGGCCTCGCGGCCCGTCTGCGCACCAGCCCGTACGCCACCCTCGCCGACGCGGTCGGCGCCGACGTGAAGAAGGCAGGGAGGACCGCATGAGCGCCCACCCCTCACCCGATGCCCACTCGTCCCCCGATGGCCACCCGTCCTCGCGGCCCTCCGGGTCGCAGGGCTTCTCCGGCGAACCCTTCGGCGCCCGCCTGCGCCGCGCCATGGACGCGCGAGGACCGCTGTGCGTGGGCATCGACCCGCACGCCTCCCTGCTCGCCGAGTGGGGTCTGAACGACGACGTCGCCGGCCTGGAGCGGTTCAGCCGCACGATCGTCGAGGCGCTGGCCGACCGGATCGCGGTCCTCAAGCCGCAGAGCGCGTTCTTCGAGCGCTTCGGCTCGCGCGGGATCGCCGTCCTGGAGCGGTCGGTCCGGGAGGCGCGCGCGGCCGGTGCCCTGGTCGTCATGGACGCCAAGCGCGGGGACATCGGCTCGACCATGGCCGGCTACGCCGAGGCATTCCTGCACCCGGACGCCCCGCTGTTCTCGGACGCCCTCACTGTCTCGCCGTACCTCGGCTACGGCTCGCTGAGCCCGGCCCTCGCGCTGGCGCGGGAGAGCGGGACGGGCGTGTTCGTACTGGCGCTCACCTCCAACCCGGAGGGCGCAGAGGTGCAGCACGCGGTGCGCGCGGACGGCCGGACCGTCGGCGCGACGATGCTGGCGCACCTCGCCGCGGAGAACGCGGGGGAGACGCCCCTCGGCTCGTTCGGCGCGGTCGTGGGCGCCACGCTGGGCGACCTGTCGGCATACGACCTCGACATCAACGGTCCGCTGCTGGCGCCCGGCATCGGCGCCCAGGGGGCGAGCCCGGCGGACCTTCCCGCGCTCTTCGGGGCGGCTGTGCGCAACGTCGTGCCGCACATCAGCCGGGGTGTTCTTCGTCACGGTCCCGAGGTCGCGGCGCTGCGGGCCGCCGCGGAACGCTTCGCGGACGCGATCCGGGCCGCCGTGGCGGGTGCCTGAGTCCTTCGACGAGTGCCCGCAGGAGCGACGCGGGGACGCCTTGAGTCTGAATACATCCTCAAATCCGGGGCAATATGTCTGAAATGTCCGTCCTGGCGGAGGCTGACCAGGACTTTTCCGCTGTTCTCGCTGACTCTGGCGGACTTGCCCGCTAGTCTCCGAGCAGTGGGGGCGCCTCCCACGCCCTCCAGACAGTGGGGGAGGACGGGCAAGCGTGTTGCTCGTGGCTCCCCAGGTGTGGGGCGACTAGGTTCCTCACCGGTCCGTATCCGACAGTTCGACATCCGAGGTGACGTAGGCGTGGCTCTTCCGCCCCTTACCCCTGAACAGCGCGCAGCCGCGCTCGAAAAGGCCGCCGCGGCTCGCCGGGAGCGGGCCGAGGTCAAGAATCGACTCAAGCACTCCGGCGCCTCCCTCCACGAGGTCATCAAGCAGGGCCAGGAGAACGAGGTCATCGGCAAGATGAAGGTCTCCGCCCTGCTTGAGTCCCTGCCGGGCGTGGGCAAGGTCCGCGCCAAGCAGATCATGGAGCGACTCGGGATCTCCGAGAGCCGCCGTGTGCGTGGCCTTGGTTCCAACCAGATCGCCTCCCTGGAGCGCGAGTTCGGCAGCACCGGCTCCTGAGTCCCGGGCACCCCGGGATTGCTGGAATAATCGCTGCATGAGTGAACGTCCGCGGCTGACCGTGCTCTCCGGCCCCTCCGGGGTCGGCAAGAGCACGGTCGTCGCCCATATGCGCAAGGAACACCCCGAGGTCTGGCTCTCGGTGTCGGCGACGACCCGCAGACCCCGCCCCGGCGAGCGGCACGGCGTCCACTACTTCTTCGTCACCGACGAGGAGATGGACAAGCTGATCGCCAACGGTGAGCTGCTGGAGTGGGCCGAGTTCGCCGGCAACCGCTACGGCACGCCGCGTGCCGCCGTTCTGGACCGCCTGGAGGCGGGCGAGCCCGTCCTCCTGGAGATCGACCTCCAGGGTGCCCGGCAGGTTCGCGCGTCCATGCCGGAGGCCCGACTGGTGTTCCTGGCTCCGCCCTCCTGGGAGGAGCTGGTGCGCAGGCTCACGGGCCGCGGCACCGAGCCGCCCGAGGTGGTCGAGCGCCGCCTGGACGCGGCCAGGATCGAACTTGCGGCCGAGCCGGAGTTCGACGAGACCTTGGTCAATACCTCCGTCGAGGATGTGGCGCGCGAGCTGCTAGCCTTGACGGACGTTGTGTGATTGTGTCTGATCTTTTCCCATCTTTCGGAAGGTAGAGCGTGTCCTCTTCCATCACCGCGCCCGAGGGCATCATCAACCCGCCGATCGACGAGCTGCTTGAGGCCACCGACTCGAAGTACAGCCTCGTGATCTACGCGGCCAAGCGTGCCCGCCAGATCAACGCGTACTACTCGCAGCTCGGCGAGGGCCTGCTTGAGTACGTCGGTCCGCTCGTCGACACCCATGTCCACGAGAAGCCGCTCTCGATCGCCCTGCGCGAGATCAACGCGGGTCTGCTGACCTCCGAGGCCATCGAGGGCCCGGCGCAGTAACACGCGCGGTCAGCAGCAACACACGCAGTCATACGTTCAGACTGCGGTGGACTTTTCCACAGGGCCCGGCAGCACGACTGCCGGGCCCTGTGGTCTGCTCAGGGGTGCGGGGGACGACGTCCCCCGCCGTCATGCAGCATGGGGATGTACGTTCCGAGTCCGGGGAGAGACGGTGGGCAAGCCGAAGGTCGTTCTGGGGGTCAGTGGCGGCATCGCCGCGTACAAGGCATGTGAGCTGCTGCGCAGATTCACCGAGTCGGGCCACGATGTGCGTGTCGTCCCCACCGCCGCCGTGCTGCACTTCGTCGGCGCCGCCACCTGGTCCGCCCTGTCCGGCAAGCCCGTCTCCAGCGAGGTCTGGGACGACGTCCACGAGGTCCCGCACGTCCGCATCGGCCAGCACGCCGACCTCGTGGTGGTGGCCCCCGCGACGGCCGACATGATCGCCAAGGCCGCCCATGGCCTCGCCGACGACCTGCTGACCAACACGCTCCTGACGGCCCGCTGCCCGATCGTCTTCGCCCCGGCCATGCACACGGAGATGTGGGAGCACCCGGCCACCCAGGAGAACGTGGCGACGCTGCGCCGCCGCGGCGCCGTCGTCATCGAGCCCGCGGTCGGGCGGCTGACCGGCGTCGACACCGGCAAGGGGCGGCTGCCCGACCCCGTGGAGATCTTCGAGATCTGCCGTCGCGTGCTGGCCCGCGGGGTCACCGGACCCGACCTGACCGGCCGGCACGTCGTCGTCTCCGCCGGCGGCACCCGCGAGCCGCTCGATCCGGTCCGCTTCCTCGGCAACCGCTCCTCCGGCAAACAGGGCTACGCCCTCGCGCGCACGGCCGCCGCACGGGGCGCCCGTGTGACCTTGGTCGCGGCCAACACCGAACTGCCCGACCCCGCCGGGGTGGACGTCGTCCGGGTCGGCACGGCGGTCCAACTGCGCGAGGCGGTGCTCAAGGCCGCCGCGGACGCCGACGCCGTGGTGATGGCCGCGGCCGTGGCCGACTTCCGTCCGGCCCGCTATGCGAGCGGGAAGATCAAGAAGAAGGACGGCCAGGACCCGGAGCCCATCGTCCTGGTGCGGAATCCGGACATCCTCGCGGAGATCTCGGCCGAGCGGGCGCGGCCCGGACAGGTGATCGTCGGCTTCGCCGCCGAGACCGACGACGTCCTCGCCAACGGCCGGGCGAAGCTGGCGCGCAAGGGATGCGATTTCCTCGTGGTGAACGAGGTGGGGGAGGGGAAGACCTTCGGTTCCGAGGAGAACGAGGCCCTGGTGCTGGGCGCCGACGGCAGCGAGACGCCCGTGCCGCACGGCCCCAAGGAGGCTCTCGCCGAGACCGTCTGGGACTTGGTCGGCGGCCGTTTGGCCTGAATGTTTCAGTCATTTGACGGTTTCCTCGAACACGACATTCTCGCGGGGGAGCCTCTGGTCAACGAGGCCCGGCATTGGGCAGAATGCCCGTGCCGCAGGTCGCAGCGCTCCCGAGAGCCGGTGCGAGCGCCACCCCGTCGAGCGAAGGCCCCTGCGGGGGGAGGGTGGCCCTGCGACGGAGTGCGACCGATAAACTGTTGTCGGACGTCGCCGGGCGCAGCCCCCGCGTCGTCCCTCAATGATCAGCCAGCAGCCGCTGCAACCCCAGGGAGCGTTGTGTCCCGTCGCCTGTTCACCTCGGAGTCCGTGACCGAGGGTCACCCCGACAAGATCGCTGACCAGATCAGCGACACCATTCTCGATGCGCTTCTGCGCGAGGACCCGACGTCCCGGGTCGCCGTGGAGACGCTGATCACGACCGGCCTGGTGCATGTGGCCGGCGAGGTCACGACCAAGGCGTACGCGGACATCGCGACCCTGGTCAGGGGCACGATCCTGGGGATCGGCTACGACTCCTCGAAGAAGGGCTTCGACGGCGCCTCGTGCGGCGTCTCGGTGTCGATCGGTGCGCAGTCCCCGGACATCGCCCAGGGCGTGGACACGGCGTACGAGTCCCGGGTCGAGGGTGCCTTGCGAGGGGAGCTGGGGGACGAGCTGGACAAGCAGGGCGCGGGCGACCAGGGCCTGATGTTCGGCTATGCGACGGACGAGACGCCGACGCTGATGCCGCTCCCGATCTTCCTGGCGCACCGGCTGTCCAAGCGGCTGTCCGACGTCCGCAAGAACGGCACGATCCCCTACCTGCGGCCGGACGGCAAGACGCAGGTCACCATCGAGTACGACGGCGACAAGGCGGTCCGTCTGGACACGGTGGTCGTCTCCAGCCAGCACGCCTCGGACATCGACCTGGAGTCCCTCCTCGCCCCCGACATCCGTGAGTTCGTCGTCGAGCCGGAGCTGAAGGCGCTGCTGGACGAGGGCATCAAGCTGGACACCGAGGACTACCGGCTGCTGGTGAACCCGACGGGCCGGTTCGAGATCGGCGGTCCGATGGGTGACGCGGGCCTGACCGGCCGGAAGATCATCATCGACACGTACGGGGGCATGGCGCGGCACGGCGGCGGCGCGTTCTCCGGCAAGGACCCGTCCAAGGTGGACCGCTCGGCCGCGTACGCGATGCGCTGGGTGGCGAAGAACGTGGTGGCCGCGGGTCTGGCCGCCCGCTGCGAGGTCCAGGTGGCGTACGCCATCGGCAAGGCCGAGCCGGTCGGTCTGTTCGTGGAGACCTTCGGCACCCACAAGGTCGAGCCCGAGCGGATCGAGAAGGCCATCGACGAGGTCTTCGACCTGCGCCCGGCCGCCATCATCCGCGACCTCGACCTGCTCCGCCCGATCTACGCCCAGACCGCCGCCTACGGCCACTTCGGCCGTGAGCTGCCGGACTTCACCTGGGAGCGCACGGACCGCGTGGACGCCCTGCGCCAGGCCGTGGGCCTGTAGCCCCGGCGACGCCCGACACCGAGGCCCGGTTCCCCGCGGGGAACCGGGCCTCGGTGCGCTC
>NZ_JBSGBN010000182.1:0-15105 GCF_053601275.1 Streptomyces sp. NPDC004752
TTGCGTTGGGGAAACACTCCGCCGCCCCCTCACATTCGCCCCAAAAAATTTTGGGGGGGGGGTCGGTTTGCGCTGCCCCCCTACCACACCCCACCACCTCGCCATGCTTGCCGTCATTCCTCGCGGTCAGATCCGTCCAGCAACTCCTCCAGCGCTTTTTGGGCTTCGTCGACACCCGTCCATGGATTGAGTGCCCCCGGGAGGTCAAGCACCGGGCGGTGCAGGTGGCGTTCGACCCTCTTGGCCAGGTCGATGGGATTCTCGGCGAGTCCGTGCTCAATCATGAGACTCGCTGACTGGCTCCACAGGGGGCCGTCCATGAGGTCGCGGATGGTGGCTGCCGCAGGTGGTGCGCCATCGCATGGATCCGTCACGGTCCACGAGTGCCGGCCGTGTCCCACCAGCGCTTCCTGAGCGCCCGGCAGCCGTACGGTGGCGGTTGCGCCGACCGGGATGACGGCCTCAACTGTGAGCTGGCCATCGGCGCGGCGCCATGCCACCGATGCTTCCCCGTACGGTGTGAGATGCCGGGCCGACGCGTGGGTGAGGGCATGATGGGGGACCGGCTGTACAACGATTCGCCGGTAGCCGGGCGCCGCAGGGGCCAGGCCGGCTACGGTGCGGTGAATCCAGTCGGCGACCGCTCCGAGCGCGTAGTGGTTGAACGAGACCATGCGGCCGGGATTGACCGATCCGTCCGGGAGCATGCTGTCCCACCGTTCCCAGATGGTCGTGGCCCCCATGCTGACGGGGTACAGCCATGAGGGACAGGCCTGTTCCAGCAGCATCCGGTAGGCAAGGTCCACCCGCCCGACCGAGCTCAAGGCGTCGGTCATCAGTGGCGTGCCGAGGAAGCCCGTGCCGATCCGGAACCCGTTGGCCCGGACCAGGTCCGTGAGCCGACGTCCTGCGGCTTCCCGCTGCTCAGCGGACGGAAGCAATGCCCACTCGATGGCCTGGGCGTAAACGGTCTGGGCGTCGCTGAGGATGCGACCGGAAGCGGTGACGTAGTGCCGTGCGTATGCCTCCCTGGTGCGCTCTGCCAGTTCGGCGTATCTCTGCGCTGCAGCTTCACGGCCGAGGAGGCGCGCCGCTTCGGCCACGATGTCAGCCGACCGGGCCAGGTAGGCGGTGGCCACCACGTCGGGATCGGCCTTCGCCGCGCCGGGCTCGTTCGGCGGCGCGCTCGGGTCCACCCAGTCGCCGAACTGGAACCCTCCCGCCCACACCCCGTCGGTGGTGAGCGATGCGACCTTGTCCACCCAGCGGCGCATGCTGTCGAACTGCGCGCCCAGAACCCCGGCGTCGCCGTATCGGTAGTAGAGCACCTCGGGCACCACGGTGGCGGCATCGCCCCAGCCACATGCCGGTGAGGACGCGAATGACCATCCCTTGGGGATCACGTACGGCAACGAGCCGTCGGCGTATTGCTCGGCAGCCAGGTCGGCCAGCCAGGACTCCAGGAAGCCGGCCACGTCGAACAGGAAACTTGCGGTCGGTGCGAAGACCTGGATGTCGCCGGTCCAGCCCAGTCGCTCGGCACGCTGCGGGCAGTCGGTCGGAATGTGCAGGAAGTTGCCGCGGGTGCTCCACACGACGTTGCTGTGCAGTTGTTCCAGCTGAGGGTCGGAGCAGGAGAACCAGCCTGTCCGACGCAGGTCCGACCCGACCACCACCGCTTCAACGTCCTCAACGCTCAACGTCGGCACGCCGGTGACCTCAGCAAAGCGGAATCCGTGGAAGGTGAGACTCGGCTCAAGCACAGCGTCCACCGAGGCGTCGATCACGTAACTGTCAGTGGCCCGTGCCTCACCCAACTGCCTGATGCTGAGCTCACCGTGCTCCAGCACCTCGGAATGCCGGACCACGACCTGGTCGGCCGCCTGCCCAGCCTGCACCCGCAGCCGTACCCAACCGACCAGATTCTGGCCGAAGTCCACCAGCGTCTTGCCGGACGCAGACTGGAAGACTTTGACCGATGGCAACACATCGGTCACCCGGACCGGCGCGCTGGTCGGCGCGACAAGTCTGCCGAGGTCCTCATCCAGCACTTTCACTGGCTCGGGAATGACCTGTCGACGGCGGAGGTCGGTGCACTGGCCGTGGTAGATGTCGTCCTCCACCACATGGCTTTCGTGAGCGGTCCAGCTGTCGTCGGTACCGATCAGCTCGACCGATCCGTCGCTGTAGGTCACTTCCAGCTGTGCCAGAAGGGCCAGCCGGTCGCCATACACTGGTTTTCCGCCGGGCACTCGCGAGGGCGCATTGGGACCACCGCGGTACCAGCCGTTGCCGAGCAGCACCTCAAGGGTGTTCTCGCCCTGTTGTAGCAACTGGGCGACATCGTAGGTCTGATACTGGAGCCGGTTGCGATAGCTGGTCCAGCCGGGTGCCAGGATTTCATTCCCGACTCGATGGCCGTTCACCGTCGCCTCGTAGACGCCGTGCGCGGTCGCATACAAACGCGCCGAGGCAATTTCGTCCCGAAATGTCATGATTCGACTCAGGGTCGGCGCTGCCGCTCCCACTGAGCCGTAGGAGCTCGGGGTGATGAACCGAGCCGACCAGTCCTCGGGGTGCAGCAGCCCCACCTCGATCACGGCCGGCTCGCTCCAGTCCGACCACGCCTTACCGCTGGCCACCCGGACGCGGACCAGGGCCCGCTGGCGGGCAGTGAGCGGCTCGAAAGGCCACGGCACCAGCACCTGCTCCGAGGACTCCACCCGTACCGGTGTACCGCCGTCCAGGTCCACTTCGTAGGCAGTTTGTTCCCACGCCGCATCCTGCACCGTGACCTGCCAGGACAGCCGGGGGCTGCCCGTCCCGATTCCGAGCGCTTCGTCGAGGTGCTCGAAACGAACCGAATTCACTGTCGGAAGCAACGCAGCGCCCAAAGTATCCTCCTGGTGTAATGATCGCGACGACCACCCGCCCGTCCGCGGCGGTCACCTCGCCGAAGCCCTGATGTGTCATCAAACCGTTCTGTTCGGACACTTTGCGGTAGCCCTCGCTGTGGACATAACCGTCGCCGCTCACAGGTTCTGGCCCAACAAGTGCGAGGCCGTCAGCTGGAGGTTCTTGTGTCTGTGGTGGTTCGTGAGACGGTAACCGGACGGACGTGGGTCAACCTCATCAGGCCGTGATCTCCAGCATGGGGACCGGGGGCCACGGTACTGGGTGGGCCTGGCTTCGGGTGCCGAGAAGTTTGGTGCCCAACCGGGGGTGTCGCCGTGCAAGGCGGTCTAGAAGGGGTCGCCGGGGCCGATGGTGCCAGCCCGCACGGTGCGTTCGGTGAATGCTGATTTGTCGTCGACTCCCACCATCATGGTGATGGTGTCGGACCCACCTCCACCACCGCTGGATCCATCCGTCGAGGTGGAACAGGCAGACAGTGCGGTCGCGCCGAGAACGGTACCGGCGGATGCGGCGAGGAAGCGTCGTCTGTTGAGAGATGTAGTCGACACAGACCTACTCGTGGTCCTTTCGTGCGGGTTTCAGGGAACAGCTGAACGAGGTGCAGGTTTTTCACCGCGTATCCGTATGTCGGCGTCGACGCGTTCTGTCGCGGGGCCGCGACTGCGACGTCGGCCGCATACGCGGCGCGCCCTTCGCGGTGCCTCCTCACGTACCTCACGCATCGTCAACGCGTGGGGACGAGCTCAAATGCGTGGATGATGCGACCGGTATCGCAGACTCTGACCTGATGTGATCGTTTCACTTAGGAAACCGGTTAACTAAAACTTCGGGGACGTTAGATTGCGGCACGCGAGGGTGTCAAGACTTTGCACACAGCACGCCGTCGCCGGGTCCGTGCAAGGGCCGGGGGTGTGGCGCCGAGAGGAGACCGTATGCCTGAACTGCCTGTCAGGGCCAGGCTGGTGGATGTCGCACAAGCGGCCGAGGTTTCCAAGGCCACCGTGTCCAAGGTATCGTCCGGCCAGTCCAAGGTGTGGGAGAAGAACGCCGAGTCCGCGCGGACCACGATCGTGCCGGTCGCCCCTATGGCCCGCACTTGCGATATCGCCTCGGCGGCCAGGCTCGCAGCTCCCTTGGTGGAGTCGGCCGACCCCTTGCGTAACCGCTCGGCCACAACGACCGGGGCCGCGAGCGGGTGGAGGCGACGACGATCTGGAAGTGGAGACCCCGCACCTCGGATCGTCGAACGCGGCGAACATCACTGCGGAGCCATGGGAGGACTTCACTTACGAGGTGCCTCGCTGGTCGGGCCGGACGGTAGCGTCAGAACTCCCATCCTCCCAGCTCAGCAGGCACCTCTCTGTGTGAGCCCCTCCCGCCGCCAGTCACGGACCGGTGGATCCAGGATGAGCGCGAAGCGCCGCCCCTGTCATCGCACGCAACATCCTCCTGACATCCCCTAATCCTCGCTAACAGTGTGCAGTCCGCTCGTTCACTAGCATCACGATCCACGGCCCGCAGCCGCACTTGGCCAGACGTGATTCTCCTGCCGCATTGGACGGGACCAAGCACTGGGGATATCCAGCCTAAAGGCCCTGAGATCGTGAACTACTGCTGATACTCGGACGAACTGTGCGGCATGCAAGCGATCTGCGGGGCTCGTGCTTCCAAGGCCACACAAGTGACAACGTCAGGAGACATGATGGGATCATCCCTGAGCCGCAGACACTTCATGCGAGGTGCGGCGGTCGCGGCCATGGCCGCGCCGCTCTCGCAGGTGGCTCCTGCGGCATCGGCCCGCCCCAAGCGTCATGGCGCGAAGGCGGACCCCCGCCTCCTCATGTTCAAGAAGTGGAACTACGGCCCCACGCCGCTGGCCGACTACAAGACCTACGTCGACGAGATCGTGGGCGATGGCTTCAACGCGATGAAGGTGCACCTTCCTTGGGCGAAGGTGGTGTCGAGGAGCGGAGCCGTGGACTACACGCTCTTCGACCAGCAGGTCGACTACATTCTCGGCAAGGGGCTCCGCTGCGCGATCGGGATAGATCTCCTACGCAACTTCGCCGACGGGCAGGACGCACTCCTGTCGACCAATGACCTCATGCTCGACCCCGTGGGCAGAGTGAACATCTGGCCGGCCAACCAGAACCTGTCCCAGTTCGCTCCCTCCAGCCAGACCGCCGTCGCTCGAGCCGCCGAGTTCGTCAACGAAGCCACCGAGCGCTATCACCAGCGAGTAGGCGACGGGATCGTCTTCTACGAAACCACTCTGTCTCAGTATGCGGAGACCGAGTATTGGAACGGTGTGTATGACCCGCAGACCAACACGTATGTGGCGGGTCACTACGACTACTCCGCGCCGGCGGTGTCCCGCTTCAGGGACGCCCTGGAGACGAAGTACAGCAGTATGGGGGACCTCAACAGCGCCTGGGGAACCAGCTACTCGTCGTTCGCGGACGTCCAGGCCCCGACCGGCTTCGCAGGACAAGCGGGTAAGGACTGGTACTTGTACCGTCACCACATGCTCGCGACGGCGGTGGAGAATTTTTCCACTGCCATTCACGACGTCTGCGGCACTCTCCGACACTCCGTACGGTTCGGATCAACGTACGACTCCCTGGCGCCATGGCGCGGGACGGTCCTGTTCCCGCAGCTCAGCCAGCACGCCGACGCAGTCCACGTGGACGACGCACCGACGTACAACCACCCCTTCGCCATGGACCTCCTCGGAAGCTCACTCCCATCGGGCACATGGACGGGCAACGAGATGGACGGCCCCGGATCCGCGGACGACACGACCTATCTCAAGCAGGCAGCCGAGAGCTTTGCCCACGGTGCCACAGTCCTCTGCGTCGCGAACTGGGGAAACTTGGCGACCCTCCAGGAAAGGCGCTCACTCTTCCAGACCATCGCGGCCGAGCACCTCGACGCAGAACCGATCGCTCTGGACCCGGGACTCGAAGTACCGGTCAGCGCCCAGGAGTTGCTGGCGACTGGCAGCAAGCCTGACCAGAGCACCTACGACAGCCTCTCGGGCACGGGGGCGAAGCGCATCAAGGTTCCGCTGATCGACGACCTCACGCGTAGTTGAGACGCGGGGCCGGTGGCGCGACGTCCGCTCCGGCCGACGGCCCGGCGTGGGCACCGGCGAGGACAGAGCCTCGTGTGCGGGGCGGCGGTGGACCGGCTCAGAAGGACATGCACGCGCAGGTCGGGGCCCGCCCCCTCAGCACTCGATGATGCTCACCGCGAGCCCGCCCTTGTACTTGACGGACATGTCCGCGCCCGTGTCTCTCATGGTCTTGATGACCTTGTCGAGGGAGACCTTGTGGGAGCCGTCGCCACGCATGGCCATGCGGGCCGCGGTGACGGCCTTGACGGCGGCCATGCCGTTGCGTTCGATGCAGGGGATCTGGACCGGGCCGCCGACCGGGTCGCAGGTGAGGCCGAGGTTGTGCTCCATGCCGATCTCGGCGGCGTTCTTGGTCGGGGCGGTCACCACTCGCCCGCCGGCCGCGTTCCACGATCATGCGGCCCGGGTCGAGTCCCGTGGAATGAGCCGAGGGCTGAAGACGCGGGTCTCGTGGACGTGTTCCTCACTGGCTTCGATCTCGTCCATGAGCAGTTGTACGGCGGTTCGGCCCAGGTCTTCCACCGGCTGCTGGATGGTGGTCAGGGGGGTGGCTGCCAGGGTCGCGACGTCCAGATCGCCGTAACCGACCACCTGCACGTCGCCGGGGACACGGATACCGCGTTCCGTCAGCCCCTGGCACATGCCCACCGCAAGGAAGTCGTTCGTGCAGAACACCGCGTCCGGGAGAGTGCTCAGGTCGCGGGCGACGGCGGCGCCCGCGGCGACCGTCATCTGCCCGGCGACGGCCTGGTCGAGCCGGGCATCGCGATGGCTGCGGATCGCCTGGCGGGCTCCCTGGTACCGGTCGGCGCACTGCCTGATCCCGCGACCGCCGTTGACGACGAGGACGTGCCGTGCACCTTTGTCCAGCAGGTGCTCCACGGCCAGACGGCCGCCGGTGACGTCGTCGACGGCGACCGAACAGCCCTCCTGCGGTGGCATCTTCCGGTCGGTCAGGACCAGCGGGATACCGCGTCGGCGCAGCCTGGTCAGGCGGTCCGGGTCGGCGCCGAGGGGGACGACGACGACGCCGACCGCGCGCTGCTCGGCGAGCATGTCGAAGTAGTCACGCTCCCGGTCGGGGTGATCGCCGCTGTCGCACAGGACGAGTGTGAAGCCGTGCTCGTACGCCGCCTCGGCCGCCCCCCGGGCGATACGGGCGTAGAAGGAGTTGACGATGTCCGGGAGGACGAGCCCGATGGATGACGCGCGGCCGTTGCGCAGGCCGGCCGCCGCCGGGTGCGGCACGTAGTCGAGGTCGGCGATCACGGACCGGACCCGGTCGGCAGTGCGGGCGCTGACGCGCTCGGGGCGGTTGAGGACGTTGGAGACCGTGGAGACGGAGACGCCTGCCGCGGCCGCGACGTCCTGGATACGCGCGGGGGGCCTGGTGGTCGTCACGCCGCTCATCCTCCGATCGCCTCGGTCTCGCCGGTGTGTGCCGTCTCCGCCGGTGGCGGTGCGGTCATGATAGTGACCGGGCCCAGCAGACCCGAGACCAGCTGCGAGGGAAAGGTCCAGGCGGTGGGGGTGGCCTCGCTGAAGTACGGGGCCAGCGTGTTGTACACCGTCACGTCGATGCGTACCGTGCGGCCGGCCGTGCCCCGCAGCGGGAAGCGGTACGGGGCACAGAATGCCTCGCCTGTCTTCTCGCCGTCGACGGCCACCTCGACGGAGCCGCGTACCCGGCCGAGGTCGAGCACGGGAGTCACCGCCGGGTCGGAGCCGGGCGGGATCGTCACCGTACGGGAGTAGCGCAGTCCTCCGCTCCAGCCGGCGAGTCCGATGCCGTGCCAGTCGGCCAGCGGGACGGGGGCTTCGGTGATGCGGACGGTGACCGGTCCGGACAGGGCACTGCCACCGCGGAGAGTAGCCGTGGGTTCGGTGACGATCTCCAGTTCCGCGGGTGCCTGCAGCGGCTGGTCCAGGTGGAGTGCGCTGCCGTCGAGTCGTCGCTCGGCGCCGTCCAGCGTCACCGCGGCGGCGAGCCGTAGGGGTAGATTCACCGCGATCGTGCCTGCGGGCAGTGTTGCCCGCAGGCGTTGTGGCGCCGGCACGGCGTCGTCGGTGGCACGCACCGTGTCCACGGTCGAGCCGAGGGCCGGAACGCCATGCAGCCATGCGGTGCCGTGCAGCGGGTGCGGCCGAGTGGCGGCGTAGCACGGCTGCAACTCGGTCCAGCGGCCCCGGTGTTCGATCGCCGCGCCCCGCCAGTCGCCCGTTTCGGCTTCCCAGCCGGCGCCGCTGACGAGGGCGATGACCGCGGATTGCGTACGGGCGACCAGGTCGGCGTAGAGCACGTCCCCGGCGTGGGTACTGTCGGCGATCAGCTCCAGCAGATGCTCACCCGCCGTCAGGTGCAATGCGTGGCGGAAGAACATCGGGGTCGCGCCCCAGGCCGACTCGTAGTACTCGACCTTCTCCTGCCGGGCCACGGTGGCGCCGTCCAGCAGCACGGTGACGCCGGTGGCCGCGCCGACGACGAGGACGGCCTCGGCGGCGTCGTGGTCGAGCCGGACCCGGGCACGGTAGACGGCTCTGCCCGACGGCCGTATCCCCGCGGGCAGGCGCATGAACTGGGGCCGGGGGGAGAACTCGCCGGGCCGGGTCAGACAGAAGTAGCTGCCGAGCGGTTCGGCGTCGGCGTCCGCGGTGAGTCCGGTGCGGACGTCGGCATCGAACAGCTCGTACTCGATGACGTTCAGCGGCTGGTCGACGTCGACGCGGACCGTGGTCAGATATCCGCTGCCGGTGGGGAGTTCCACACCGTTCCACCACAGGCGCTTGCCGGCCGTGGCGCCGACGTGCAGGTCGGCGGTGCCGAGCCGGTCCGCCTCGACGATGGCCCGGACCCGGGCGACCGTGCCGTCCGCCGGCATGCGGAGGCGCACGAACTCCTCGCCGACGAACCCCTTGTGGCCGAGTATGCCGTAACCGGGATCAGCCACTCCCCGGCTGGAAGAGTGGAGCGAGACCTCCCATCCGGCTGCGTCGTCGGTCAGCGGCGTCTGCCCGGCGAGGACGCGGGCGACGGCGTCGCAGTCCAGCGGGTCCGGCGCCTGCGCGACCGGGATCGGGGAGAGAACTCGGACGCGGTTGCCGTACGTCGCGCGCACCGTCTGCGCGGGGCGACCGACGATCCCCTCGGACCAGTGGAAGTTCCAGATCTGCAAGTCCTCGACGGACGACGCGGCGGGCAGCGCCATGTCACCCCAGGTGTTGTCCATAGTGGCGACGAGTCGACCGCGCCAACCCGTCGACAGGTCAGTCGTGACGACCGCAGGAGCGGGTGGTGCAGGCGTAGGGGCCGCGGTCGACGCCTCGCCTTCCCGCCAGGCCACGATTGCGGCGGGCGCGCCGTTCAGCGGCACTTCGATCCTGGAGCGCTGCCCGGACACCGTGACCTGGGCGGCCCGGCGTACTCCGGTGGCCGGGTCCCAGACCTCCGCCTCCGCCACGACGGCGTTCACCTCGACCGACGACATTCCGGCATAGCGCGCCGGGTCGAAGTCGAAGTCCTGCCATCGCCGGGTCGTGGCGTCGCGCAGCGGATGACCGCTGGCGTTCGGGAACGCCCCGGTGACCAGGGCGACGGCCTCGGTTCCCTGGCGGCGGACCAGGAGCGGGACCTCGCCGGTGGCGTAGTCGTACCGGCCGGCCACGGACTTGGCGCCGGACTCGGGGTCGGCGACGCGCTCAAGACGGGGGTGGGTGGCCAGCGCGGTGACCACGGAATCGTCTCCGTCGATACCGGCCGCGAAGGCCGGTAGCCGGCCGACGACCACGACCCGGCCGCCGGCGTCGAGCAGTGCGATGAGCTGTCGTGCCGTGGCGGTCTCCAGCACGCTCACGGACGGCAGCAGGACCGCGGAGAACTGCAGTCCGGCCACCTGCAGTGCGCCGTCGGCGACGTCGGCACGCTGGACGGAGTCGTCGTCGATGACGTCGAAGGCCACCCGCTGCCGGTCCAGTTCACCGATCCGGGTGTGGAACCAGTTGTTGGTGCCGCACAGCTGGAGATAGTGGCGCTGCGTCTCGTCGAGTTCCGCGTGCGCTGCGCCGGCCTGCCCGTCGCCGAAGTGGTCGACGGGCAGGTCCAGCGGCAGCAGCGCCTGCGCGGTGGTGGTCGGGTGCAGGACAGCGATGCCGGCGCTGTACCTACCCCACGACATGATCGATGCGATGCGGGAGACGGCCCGGGAGAAAGCCGGGTACTGCTTCCAGTACGGCTGGCGCCAGTCGGTGGAGGGCGGCGCCCATTCGAACCAACCGCCCGCGGTGCCGAAGTAGCTGGCATGCGGGTTGTAGAGGTTGGCGCCGCTGCGCAGGAAGGGCAGCAGCCAGTCGTACGTGTCCTCCAGCGTCCCGCCCCAGCCGGAGGAGTGGAACGCCTCGATCCACACCCGCTCGTGGCCGTAGAGGTGGGCCATTGACGAGTGGACCTTGGCGTCCCCTTCGTGGTCGCTGCCCGCGGCGCTGTACCAGCGGTGGGTGCGGAAGTAGTCGGTGTAGAGCTGGGTGGACTGCGTGGGGTATCCCGCCCGCGCCGGGTTGCTCTGGTCGGCGCCCAGCAGCATGCCGCGGCTGTCGTGCCATTGGCCGAGCGGCTTGAAGAGCGCTTCCTCGGTGAGCTCGGCGCGGACCGCGAAGTAGTCGGTACGCACCTTGGCGGCCTGCCGGCCACCGTGCCGGAACAGCGCGGGCAGGTGGTCGAGGAGGTCGTAGCCCCGGCGGGCCTTGAACTCCACGGGAAAGCGGGACGTCCAGGAGTTGGTGGCGGGCAGCTCGTCCTGGAAGCTGCCGGCGATGACGTTGCCCAGATGCTGCGGAACACGGCGGTCGTACTCGCCGTGGATGGTGTCCATCAGGAGACCGACGGCGTGCGGGTCCAAGTAGTCGAAGGCCGTCGGGACAGAGGTGACCAGGAGGACCTCGGTGTCATCGGGGGTGTCCGGGAGATGCAGTCGGCTGCCGTCCGCCCCGTAGGCGCCGATCAGTGTCTCGGTGCCCAGCAGGTCGACGCGACCGCCGGTGACGACGGCATCGCGGCAGCGCAGCGCCTGGCCGGCCGCCTCGGGGTGCCGGTGGGTGATGCCGCCCTGGACGTTGGCGCCGGAGAAGCCCACCTGGTCGTAGAACCACAGCCGCATGCCGAGCCGCTGCGCGATCTCGCAGGCGTCGGTGAAGCGCGCCCACCACTCCTCGCTGAACCAGGCCGGGTTGTCGGCCTTGGCGCCGAACGTGGGCCCTGCCGGGGCCAGGTTGATCACGACAAGGTTGTGGATGCCGCCTGCAGCGAACTTGCGCATCTGCCACTCAAGCCGTTCCCGGGTGACCTTGGCTCCCGACCACCACCACAGCGGTGTCGGACCGAAGTCGCGGGGCGGGTCCTGGAACAACTCGGTGAGGGTGCGGGAGAGCACAGTGCCGCGGTCCTTTCGCCGACTTCGGACACCCAACGACGTAGAACGTTTTTAGAAGCGTCACCGTACGCGTCGGACACAGACTGCACCAGCCCTCAATTGCCTCCATCGTGGGGGATTTGCCTGTTTTCTGGGCAGTCGAACCCGGTGATGAGAAGGTGATTCACCCGTCTTGAAAAACGTTCTAACCGGCTTTACGGTCACTTCCATCGCTCAGCCCCCTCGTGCGTTCACGTCCCCAATGAAGGATGCGTGACATGACCGGTGCTCCCACTGCGTCCCGGCCTGCCAAGCGCCCCATACCAGGGCACTACTGGAAACTCGCCACCTTGTCCGGTATGGCGTCGTATCTGGACTCGGGCCTGATCATCGCCGTCTCGGTGAGTCTCGCCATCTGGCGGGACAGCTTCGGGATGGGGGTATGGATGACCGGCGCGATCAGCGCCATCGTCACCTTCTGCATCGCCATCGGATCACTGGTCGGCGGCCGGCTCGCCGATCTGTTCGGCCGCCGCAGGGTCTACAACGCGGACATCCTCTGCTACGCGGTCGGCGTGACGGTGATGGCCTTCGCACCCAACGACATCGTCCTGCTCGGCGGGCTGACCCTCGCCGGCCTCGCCGCAGGTGCCGACCTGCCGACCTCGCTGGCGGTCGTATCGGAGGCCGTGCCTGCCTGGGCGCGCGGGCGGCTCATCGCCTTCACCCAGGTCATGTGGTCCATCGGTATCGGCATCGCCGTCGCGCTCGGCTACGCGCTGTCGGGACTCGGCGAACTCGGCACCCGGATCATCGTCGGCCATCTCGCTGTGGCTGCCATCGTCACCTGGTTCCTGCGGGCCCGGCTGCGGGTTCCCGAGGACGCCGAGGCCGATGACGAGCCACGTCCGGAAGCCGCCGCGGGCGCGTCCCGCGACTCGGCGGCGGTGCCGCAGGACATCCACCTGCGCAACCTGCTCACTAAGCGGGTCCTCATCCCGATGGTGGCGACCTTCTTCTTCTACGTCACGTGGGGACTGGGCGCCAACACCTTCGGCCAGTTCGGCACGTATTTCCTCGTCACCGTCAGCGGCGCCTCGCAGTCCGTCGCCACCGGCCTCGGCCTCGCGTTCCTTCCTGTCTCTCTGCTCATGGCCGTCGTCTTCGTCCGCTGTGCCGACACGCCCTGGCGGGACCGGCTGTTCCTGGTCGCGGGAGTCGTGCAGATCGTGGCCTTCGCCATCCCCAGCCTCACCAGCGGTGTGTCGCTGGCAGGGATGATCGCGTACCTCGTCCTCTACCAGCTCACCGGCCCCCTCGCCGGCGAGGGGAACTACAAGGTGTGGTCCCAGCTGACTCTGCCGCCCAAGACCCGCGGGACGTCGCAGGGACTCACCTACGCGCTGGCCCGGGCGGTCTTCGCCATCACGGCGTTCTTCACTCCGGCGCTCCTGGAGTACAGCGCGGGGCTGCTGCTGTGGTCGATCACCGCCTGTATGGCGATCTCCCTGCTGGTCGGCGTCTACATCGTCCGTGTCCTGGTCCCCAAGGCAGCGGCAGTCGCAGGCGCGGGCTCTCCGACCGAGGTGAGTACCGCGGTGCAGCCCGTCCCGGCATCGGACTGAGGCCCCGAGACAGCGCCCGAACACCTTTAGAGCTGCGAACAAGAAGATCGCGGTCGCACCTACACAGAAAGAAGGCACAGCTCCAATGACTCCGAAGGATTCCGCGCTCAGGACCGATGCGACCGAGCCGGACAAGGCCGTCGACGCGGACACGGCGGATCGGCCGGCAGCCTTGCACCGACTCCTCCCGCCCGCACCGCGCAGAGCGACACGCATCGGCCTGGTGGCGGGCGGCCTCGGTGCCTACTGGCCGCAGTTCCCGGACCTGCTCCCGCAGTTGCGAGAGTCGGCCCGCTACGTCACCGAGCGGTTCGAGGCACTGGACGCCGAGGTGACGGACGTCGGCTTCATATCGGACGCCCGCGAGGCCGAAAGCGCCGCCGAGCGGCTGCGCCAAGCGGACTGCGACCTGATCGTGGTGTTCCTCACCACCTATCTGACGTCGTCGATGGTCCTGCCGATCGCGCAACGCTCGGGAACTCCGGTCCTGGTGATCGATCTCCAGCCGACAGAGCGGATGGACCACGCGTCCTTCGACACCGGCTCATGGCTGGCCTACTGCGGCCAGTGCCCCGTTCCCGAAGTGGGCAATGTCTTCCGCCGTGCGGGCATCCCGTTCCGCTCCGTATCGGGCTGGCTCCGTGACCCCAACGCCTGGCGCCGCATCGAGCAGTGGGTCGCAGCGGCGAAGGTCCGAGCGGCGCTGCGGCACGCGCGCCACGGCCTGATGGGCCACCTCTACCCCGGGATGCTCGACGTCTCGACCGACATGACGCTGCTGTCCGCGCAGTTCGGCTCGCATGTCGAGGTCCTTGAGTTCGACGATCTACGGGTGCGGGTCGCCGACGTCACGGATGTGGAGGCCGAGGAGCGCATGGGCCTGGCCCGGGAGATCTTCACTCTCGACGACTCCGTTGTGGCCGAGGACTTCGCTTGGGGGGCCAGGGTCTCCGTCGGACTTGACCGCCTGGTCGAGGACTTCGGGCTGACCACGCTCGCCTACTACCACCGCGGACTCGGCGGCGAGCAGCACGAACGACTCGGCGCGGGAATGATCCTGGGCGCGTCGTTGCTGACAGCACGCGGCATTCCGGCCGCCGGCGAATTCGAACTGCGTACATCGGTGGCGCAGTTGGTGTCGGAGAGCCTGGGGGCGGGAGGCTCGTTCACCGAGATCCAGGCGCTCAATTTCGCCGACCGAGTGGTCGAGATGGGGCACGATGGACCCGCACATCTGACGGTGAGCGCACGGGATCCGCTGCTGCGGGGGCTGGGTGTGTACCACGGAAAGCGTGGGTGGGGTGTCTCTGTGGAGTTCGATGTGAAACACGGCCCGGTCACCGCGTTCGGGATCGGTCAGGACCAGGACGGCACCTTGGTGTTCATCGCATCGGAGGGCGAGACCGTGCCCGGGCCCCTGCTGGAGATCGGCAACACCACCAGTCGAGTCGACTTCGGCAGGGACCCAGGCGAATGGGTGGACGCCTGGAGCGAGACAGGTATCGGCCACCACTGGGCCCTCTCCACGGGCCACCGCACCGCCGACTACAAGGCAGCCGCGCACCTGATGGGGGTGCCCTTCCGGCAGGTGTGACTCAGACAGCCCACGACTTGCACCGTCGGCTGCCAGGCGGAGGGGTCTGCGACCCGGAACCGGTCGGCCTCGGCCTGCACCGCATGACGCCGCTTGAACTGGACTGAGCCGCCGGGCGGCTCAGCGTGCACGAAGCGCTGAACGCTGAGCCGCCTGCAGCTCTTCCGACGCGAGACCGACTAGTGTCCTGCGCCGGGAATTCGATCAAGATATGCAGCGAGGCGTTGGAGGATCTCGTCGGCGTCCTTGGTCCAGATGAACGGCTTGGGGTTGTCGTTCCACTGGGCGACCCAGGTGCGGATGTCGCGTTCCAATGCCTGGAGGTTCTTGTGGACGCCTCGCCGTATCCGCTTGTCCGTCAGCAGTCCGAACCACCGCTCGTCGGGTAGGACCGCTGCATTGCTGCAGCGGTCCCCCCTCAGAACCGGCCAT
>NZ_JBSGBN010000183.1:0-14976 GCF_053601275.1 Streptomyces sp. NPDC004752
GGCGCCGGGCGCCGGCAGGTCACGGTCGACGAGCCGGAGAACGTCGGGGGCACCGTTGTCGCGGTAGATGATGGCCTTCATGATCCGTCCTTGGATCCTGGTAGAGCGGGGTTTCCCGGCGTGGCCTGGCGGTTCGTCAGGGTGTCCGGCGTGTGGTGTGGTCGCGAGCCGGGTCGCGCTGGTTCCGGTCAGCCGATGGGGACGTCGTTGGAGCGGGACTCGATGGCATCGAGGGTGGCGAGGGTCTCGGCGTCGAGGGTGATCTTGCTGACCGCGATGTTGGCCTCCAGGTGGGCGGCGTTGGCGGTGCCGGGGATGAGCAGCACGTTTGGGGCGTGGTGCAGCAGCCAGGCGAGGCCGACCTGGGAGGGCGTGGCGCCCAGGGACTCGGCCACGGCGTGCACCGCCGGATCGTCGGTCACTTTGGGCAGGCCGGGGAAGGCCCCGCCGAGCGGGAAGAACGGCACCCAGGCGATGCCCTCGGCTGCGCACAGCTGCAGCATGTCCTCGTCGTCACGGGAGACGAGACTGTAGGCGTTCTGCACGCAGACGACTCCGGCGGGCAGGGCACGGCGCAGGCCGTCCAGGGTGACGCTGCTCAGGCCGATCGCGCCGATCTTGCCCTCGTCGCGCAGTGCGGTCATCACGGCGAGCTGGTCGTCGAGGTCGACGACCTGGTCCCCCTGGGGACGCAGCCCGGGGCCGGTGTCCAGGCGGCGGAGGTTGACGACCGCGAGCCGGTCGACGCCGAGGCTGCGCAGGTTGTCCTCGACGCTGGCGCGCAGCTGCTCGGGCCGCTGTGCCAGACGCAGCGGCAGGTGCCCGCCAGGGTTGGGGTCAGCCCCCACCTTCGTGACGACCAGGACGTCGTCCTCGGGGCGAAGTGCCTCGCGGATCACGTCGTTGGCGAAACCGAAGCCGTAGAACTCGGCGGTGTCCAGGTGGTCGACGCCCAGCTCGACCGCGCGGCGCAGCAGCGCGACGGCCTCACCGCGGCGGTCATGCAGCCGTTCGAGCTGCAATGCGCCGTAGCCGATCCGGAAAACGGTGCGGGCGGCGAACGAAGCGGTCGAGGTGATCACGACGGTGTCTCCTCGGTCGGTGTTCGCAAGGCGGTGTACAGCAGTTCGATCTGGTAGAGCGCCATGACCCGGTCGGCGATCGGAGTGGCCCGCTCCCGGGCTTGGGGCGGCTCATGGTGCTCGACCTTGACGAGCCAGGCCGTGACGCAGTCGTGCAGCATCGCGCGCATCCGGTCAGTCATGTCGACGACGATGTTGCGGATGGCCGGGTCGGTGGTCGACTCACCCCAGGTCTGCACGCCGACCCGAGCTTCGGCCGGGTCGATCGCGGCGATCAGGCGCGAGAGCAGCTCGTCGGGGCCAGGTGGGGCGTCGGCCGCGGCGTACTTGCCGAGGACATCGGTGCGCTTGGCGAGCACCTCGCAGGCGGCGACCCGGACCAGGTCGGCCTTGTTGCGGTAGTGCGCATAGATCGAGCCAGCCGAGAGGCCGGACTCGGCGGTGATGTCGGCGATCGAGGTCCGCTCCAAGCCGTTGCGGCTGAAGCAGAGGACGGCGGCCTCGGCGATCTGAGTACGCCGGAGTTCCTTGCGCGCGTCGGTGAGCCGAGGCACCACACCTCCCACAAAAGGAATCGCTGTTCTTCTTATAGGGGAGGTTAGCAGAAGCATGGCTCTGTTTGTGGTGGGTGCGTGTCATGCGAGCAGGCCCGGTCATGACGAGCTGCTCGCGATGGATCTGTCAGACGGACCGCAGCCGGTCGGTGCGCGTTGGCTCGGACGTCGAACTTTCCGGATCCCGTTCCGCCGACGGCGCCCCGCTCCGCCCCGTGCCTGCCCATCGGGGTTGACTCAGGGCAGGCCGGTAGCGCTCGGCGTGCGGCTGGCCCGTCTGGGCCAAGTGGCGGCCGATGTGCTGACACCCTCGCGGGCCCTTCGGCCGGCGGTGGAACGCTTCGGCACGGTGCGCCTCGCCGCGATCTCGGAGGCGACCGTCCGGATCGACGGCCGCATTCGCCGGGGCGAAAGTCTGTACTCATGCCGCCGCTGGCCACCGACCCGACAGGCATGAACCGAGGATATCCAGGGTGTCCGTTCGATCTCGGCCTCAGAGTGTGGCCCTGGGCTCGCCGGGCCACCGACCAGGCATCCGCCCCGGACCTGGGCGGACCGAGCCCGAAGGCGGGCAGCTCGGGTCCGCCTCGGCCCGTGTCGGTTCAGCCGAGCAGTCGCGACCAGCGGTGTCCGGAGCGGCGCAGGGCCACAGCCATGCCCGCGCGGCCGACGGCTCCCCAGCCGAGCAGCACGGCGAGTTCCGCGAGCACCGGGCCGAGGGGCATGCCGTGGCCCGCGAAAACCTCGCGTACCGCGACCAGACCGTGCGCGCCCGGTACCACCGTGGCAAGGGCGCCGGCGAGACCGTGCGTCGGGCGGGCCACGTTGATGCCCCCGAGGAGGAGCACGGCGATCGTCGTGCCGCCGGTCAGATACATGCGACTCTCCGGCCAGTGCAGACTCACCCCGGCGAGCGTCAGCGCCAAGGCGTAGCCGCTCAGCGTGATCAATGCCTGGACCGCGAACACCAGGGGCAGGGCCGCCCAGGGCAGTTCGAGTCCCACGATCCAGGGCAGGAGTGTCAGCACGACACAGGAGGTCAGGAACCCGTCGGCGACCCAGTAAAGCCCGCGCGAGGCGATCACCAGGAACGGACTGGTGGAGCTGATGACGATGAACTGGAGCGTGTTGCCCCGCCGTTCGCCGACGCTGGACGAGACGACCCCGAGCACCCCGAGCGGACCCAGCGCCATCGCGTTGCCCAGCGCGATCGCCTGCTCGGTGGAGGCTGAGCCGACCAGCCGGCCGAGCGAGGCGAAGAACAGCACCTGCGAGACCAGCCGCAGCATCCAGCCGAACAGCCAGGACCGCCAGGTGAACATGGCCCGGTAGTCCTGGAAGCTGCTGATGACGCCGAACGACAGCCTGGTGAGGAACAGCGCGAAACGGTCGGACACCCGCTCACCCATGCAGAATCACCCTGCCTTCCCGCGCGCGCCGCAGGACGAGGCGCAGCGCCGTGTACCCCGCGCCCGCCTGGAGCGGGGCGAGGACCGCCAGGGCGCACAGGGCCGTGGTGTCCACTCCGGTCCCGCTGACGGCGTCCCGCAGTGCCTGCGCTCCCCACGAGAGGTAGAAGGCGTGCGCGGGCCAGCGGAGCGGGCCGGGCAGCGCGCCGACCGGCAGGATGAGGCCGCCCAGCAGGTAGAAGGGGTACGTCATGGCGTTCTGCAGCGTCCTGGCCCCGCGGACGACGACCAGCAGCCCGCTGATCGCGAGGGCGATACCGGCGCTGCCGCACAGCATCAGCAACAGGACGAGGCACATGAGGGCCGGATACGCCACGGTGACCGGGTAGCCGAAGCCGAGGCGTCCGATCAGCAGGATCTCGCCCAGTGCGGGCAGACTCATCGCAGTGGTCGTCAGGACCCGCACCGCCAGCGCGTCGGCGTAGCGCCGGGGGGTGAACAGCCCCGCTTCGAGGGTGCCTTCCCAGCGGTCGTAGTCGACGGCGTCGGAGGCGACGAAGACAGCCTGGGACCACAGGCACATCAGGAAGGCGGTGGTCGCCATGGTGGTGGCCAGGCCGACCCGGTGGTGTTCGCGCAGGACCGAGAAGAACACCAGCGAGTACAGAGGGGTGACGACCAGCGGCCCGAGCAGCCGGGGCGAACGCAGCAGCAGCCACCACTGCGCACGGAAGTAGGAAACCATCATACCGCCAGTTCGCGGTCCTCGATGACGCTGCGATAGACCTCGCCCAGGCTGGGGGCCGCCACCGTCACATGGGCGACGCGGGACCGGGTGAGCAGGCCCAGGACCTCGGTGAGCGCGTCGCCTCCCGCGGCCTCGACGCACAGCGAGCCCTCGGAATCGTGCTCGGCGCCGCGCACGCCGCGCACCGCGCGGACCCGGGTCGCGGTCGCCTCGTCCACGCCGACGGCGGTGATGACGTGGTACTGACCGAGTTCGGTCAGCAGTTCCCCCGGGGCTCCCACCCGCAGCAGCCGGCCGCGGTCGATCAGCGCCACCCGGGAGCACAGCGCCTGCGCCTCGGGCATGTCGTGGGTGGCCAGCAGGAGGGTGACGCCGGTCGACTGGAGTTCGCGCACCAGGGTGCGGAAACCGGCCGCGGCGTTGGGGTCCATCCCGGTGGTCGGTTCGTCGAGGACGATCAGCTCCGGCCGGTGCAGCAACGCGCGGGCCAGATGGACGCGCTGGACCATGCCCCGGGAGAAGGTCTCCAGCCGGTCGTCGGCGCGGTCGCCCAGGCCCATGCGCTCGATCAGCTCTTCGCTGCGCCGCCGGGCGTCGGCGGAGGCCAGGCCCTGGAGGGCCGCCCAGTACCGCAGGTTCTGCCGGGCGGTCAGCCGTCCGTACAGCCCGCGTTCGCCGCCCAGGACCAGTCCCACCCGGCGGCGGACCGGCTCCGGGTCCGCGACCACGTCGTGGCCGAGGACGTGGGCGGTTCCGGAGGTGGGCACCAGCAGTGTGGTGAGAATGCGGGAGAGGGTGGTCTTCCCGGCGCCGTTGGGGCCGAGCAGCCCGATGACCTCACCGCGCTCCACCCGCAGGCTGACGTCGTCGAGGGCCACCACCTCCCTGCCGCGCCGTACGCGGAACCGCCGGGACAGGTGCCGGATGTCGAGGGCGGTCAACGGGCCATCTCCCCGACCGCGGCGAGGGCCGCCTCGTACAGGTCGGGGTCGACGATCTCGCCGTCCACGAGCAGGAAGTCGCCGATGGGCGTGCGCAGCAGTGTCCCGGCGGAGAAGTCCTCGACGACCGCGCGGGTGCCCGCCTCCGGGGTGTCGGCCCTTCTCAGGAGCAGGCCGTGGGCAGGCAGCCCGGCGTCGAGGCGTTCACGGACGGTGCCGGCCGGGGTGGCGGGCGGGCGCGGCTGTGCGCGGCGCCGGTGTTCGGCCGGTGCCGTCCGCTCCAGCGCCCCGATCAGTGCGTCGGGGACGGTGTGGGCCAGCGATTCGACCGCCTGGACCGCCCGGCACAGCTCCAGGAGTTCCGGCGTGAGACGGAAACGGTCGGTGGCGTCGACGACATTGGCGAGCGGCGGCAGGTCCGGGGAGGTGAGGACCATCGCCACGTCGAGCACGTCCTTGACGGTGAAAGGGCGTTGGAACCGTTCCTCGGCGAGGGCCAGCAGATCCGCCAGGACCTGCTCGGGCGGTGTGCCCGCACGCAGCGGGACGTCCTCGGAGTCACCGGGATAGGCGAACGTGCTGATTTCGACCTTGAGTTCGGGGTCGATCATCGGGTCCTCCGACGGCCAGCAGAGGGCGACAGCCGTGTGCCGGGTCCCGGCGGCGTGCAGGACGGTGAGGTCGATCCGGGTGACGGGCCGGTCCGCGAGGACCTGGGCGGCGGCCCGCCACAGGCTGGGCTCGTCGGGGACCACGACGTCGAGATCGCCCAGCGGACGCAGTACCCCTCGGGTGTAACGGGCGGCCAGCGACGGGCCCTTGAGGACCCGGGTCCCCGGGCTTCCGGTGAGGTCCCGCGCGATTGCCCGGTAGAGGGCGGCCCTGCGCTCCATCCTATCCAACTCCGCCAGCGAGCCAGGCCCCATCTCGGCGCCCTCGCCGCGCGCCACCGAGAGCACCAGCGGCGGCAGATGCCCCCGCGCGGTACGGGCGTTGCGCAGCAATGTGAAGGGGGCCCAGTGCCGTTCGACGTCGAGCAGTTCGTACAGCAGGTCGAGGGTGATCCGCACGGCTTCGGGACCCGTGACGGGTCCCGCGGGCTCGGAGCCCGCGGTGGGCAGGAGATTCACAGAACTTCCTTTCTCTGTCCGGTGAGCGCGGGCACGGCCAGCCGCCCTGATCGGCGCGGCGGCGAGACGGCACGCGCGGCGCACCGCGTCCGGTGGCCGACGGTCAACCGGTGTGGGGGGTCCGTACGTTCTCGGCGTCGTCCAGCGGCGTGTACCGCAGCGCGACCGTGGTACCGGCCCGCCGCATCTCCGCCCAGTCCGCGGGAGGCCAGGACATGAGGCGGATCGCCGCGTAGTGCAGGACGAAGCCGAGCCCGATGGTCAGATCGCGGACCGGTTTGACCAGCAGATAGAGCGCCCGGTGCGGCAGGCGCGCACCCCGCAGCTCCCGCCGGTGCGCGACGATGTTGAGCAGCACGGGAAGCGACGCTCCGGCCGCGGACCACGGGAACACCGCCGCGGCCGCGAGGCACAGCAGCGCGACGGCCCAGGAGAGCAGCGCGCGCCAGGGCCGCCAGCGGCACTTCTCCCAGAACGCCGTCCCGTACAGGACCGCGCACCTGGCCATGCCCTTGCCCGAGTGCCACGACTTGCGCAGCAGGGCGGCCACCCCGACCTCGTCGTGGTGCTCCACCACGAGGTCGCTGTGGAACTGCACGGCCCAGCCGTGGAGTTCGGCCCGGATCTGGAAGTCGACGTCCTCGAAGGCGGTCCGGGCGAACAGCGGCACGGTCAGCCCGATCTCCCGGGCCGCCGTCACGTTGACGACGATGTTACCGGCCGCGGAGAGGGCCTTCGGGCCGACGACCGTGGCGGGTACCTCGGCCCCGGTGATCAGGGCCAGCTTCCGTGAGGACCGCGCCTCAAGGGCCCGTACCAGGGACCCGGCCCCGCCGGCCGCGACCGGGTGGCGCGGCCCGAAGAACAGGGCCGTGGGCAGCGGATCCGCGCACGCCGCCCGGACGGCCGACAGCCAGCCGGGCAGGGGGACGCAGTCGTCGTCCAGGAACGCCACGAACGGGTATCCGCGGGCGCGGTCGGCGAGGAACTGCCTGCCCTCTCCGGCGCGCATGGCGCGCGGGGTCCGCACGACGGCCACCGGCCGGTGGCGGACCAGGGCGTCCAGGGCGCGGTCGGCCGCGCTGCCCGGCTCCCCGGTGTACAGCACCGCGACGTGCGCCGGATCCACGCCCTCCTCCCGCAGCGCGTCCAGCACCCGCGGCAGCGTCGACTCGGGGGCCGTGTTGGTGATGACGGCGACCAGTAACTCGCGGTCCGCGGCGCCGTCCGCGCCGTCGTCCTCGCCCGTCGTCACCGGCATGCCTCCAGCGTGTCGAGTAGCCGGTCGACGACCCGGCCGACGGTGTGGTCCGCAGCCTTGAGGACGCCACTGGCGCTCATACGGCGCAGGCGGTCCTCGTCGAGCAGGAGCCTCACCGCCTCGTCCACGAACTGCTCCTCGACGGCGGGATCGTCGATGTTCCCCTCCACCAGGACCCCGGTGGCCCCGGGCTCGACCCGTTCACGCAGAGCCGCGACCGCCGAGAGGACCGGGACGGTACCGAACGCCACGCACTCCAGGGCGCTGACGCAGCACATCTCCTCATAGGCGGTCGGGTACAGCATGACCTCGCTCTCGCGGATGATCCGCGCGTAGTGGTCGCGGGCGACCGGTCCCAGGTGGACGACGCCATCGGGGAGGTCGGTGAGTGCGGCGACCTCGGCCCTGGCCATGTCCGCCGCGCGGTCCGGTTCGTAGCCCCACAGCGTGTAGCCGCCGACCACCACCAGCCGTGCCTGCGGCACCCGTTCACGGATTCGGGGCCACAGGCGCAGCAGCCGGGCCAGTCCCCGGTAGGGCGCCGCCATGTGCACGCACTGGAAGCGGTGGCGCACGACGGCGTCGCCGTCCTCGTCCGGCAGGGCGTGACCGAGGCTGTCGACGTGGTAGCCGTGGTGCGGACGCAGCGAGGGCGCGTAGCGGTCGCGTGCCGCGTACGAGCCGACGAGCGCCAGATCGCACACCCCCGCGGCCTCCAGCTCCTCGGTCCCGGGCATCTTGCGGTCGCCCACGAAGAGCACGCGCAGCGGCCCGGCGGGCGCGGCGAGCAGGGGAGCGGCGTCCCGGAAGCCGATAACGACGTCGGCGCCGGCCGCGCCGCCGTACCGCGCCGAGCCCAGCCAGCCCCGCTTCCGCAGGGCGTCCGTGCCGGTCCCGTCGAGCACCACGCGCAGGTCGACGCCGCGTGCCCGCAGCTCGCGCCACCACAGCACGAGCGTCGCCTCGTTGCCGCCGAGGCCGCGCCCGTCAAGGTCGGCGGGGGAGAACCAGGGTGTCCGAGGGGCGATCAGGTCAATACGCATGCCCGGCCTCCTCGGGTTCGGTCCGGTGGTGGTCCGCGACGTAGCGGATCAGGACGTCCAGCGCGTCCTGCCGGGGCAGGCGCACACCCCGGGCCCGGTAGCGCTCGAACGCCTCGTCCAGCGTGCGGACACGCCGCATCAGCAGCGCGAGCGCGACGACACCCGTGCGGTCGAGGCCGAGGGTGCAGTGGACGAGGGTCTGCTCCCCGGACGCCCGCCGGGATATCTCCCGGACCAGGTCGTCCAGGAGCGCGACCGGTGCCCCGGACTCCCAGTAGGTGAAGGGCCGGTGCAGCACCCGGCCCGGGGAGAGACCGGCCCGGTCGTACAGCTCCGGCTCCGGAAGGCTCCGGGAGAGGCAGAACACGGTGGTCGGCCGGGCGGGCAGCGCCCAGGAGGCGCAGGCGCGCCCGGCGACGTACACGTTCGGCACGACGGGCCAGGCCCGGTGCGGGGCGGCCGGGTCCGCGCGGAGCTCAGTCGACATACACCGCCTCCGTGCCCGGTGCGGCCAGCGTGACGCCGAGTTCCGCGCGCGCGATACCGGCGGCGGACTCGGCCTGTGCGTAGCCGTTGTCGCCCCAGGCGAGCAACTCGGGGGCGTGCTCCACCGTCGTCATCAGGCGCCGCAGCAGACGGCCCGTCGACACATCGGGGGCCCGGTCGAGGAAGCGGGTGATCCGCGCGGTCATCCGCACCTGGGCGTAGGGTTCCACGTCCGGCTCCTCGACCCGGACGTAGCCCATGTAGGCGGCCTTCCCGATCTCCACCTGGCTTTCCTCGACGGACTCCCGGAAGAGGGTCGCCTGGAAATCCTCCCCGGCCTCCGGTTTTCCGCCGGGCAGGTTGTGATAGCCCTCGTCGTCCTGGACGAGGACCCGGCCCTCGGTGTCGAAGAGGAATCCGTACACCTGACGCACCGGCAGGTCGTCAGGCACCGGTGCCATGATCCACAGAGCTTTCATGGTTTCGCTGTCTCTTCTCCGTGAGCTGTTCGATGAGTTCGACAATGCGGGCGGCCGTCTTGCGGTGGTCGCTGTCCCTGTTCTCGACGACCAGGTATCCGGCCTGCGCGGCGAGCGCGCGCAGTTCGGATTCGAGGCGTTCCTCGAAGGGGCGCCGCGCGGCCGAGAAACGGTGGTCGTCCCGCTCGTTGGGATCCGACGAGCGCAGATAGCGCTGCCGGCGCTCTTCGAGCGGGCACTCCAGGTAGACGAACAGGTCGACCTGACCGGCCAACCGCGTCGCGAGCCGGTCCGCCGCCCATCCCAACAGGTTCCTGCGGCTTGCGAGATCATAGGCCAGCACGCGGTGGACGTAGCTCTGCTGGAGGAGCACCCCACCGCGCCCGCGCCCGGCCCGGAGCGCCGGGAACAGGTCCGGGACATACCCGAGGTGGTACAGCGCGCTGCGCAGCCGCGACGGCATCCGAGGCGCCCGGTAGACCAGATCGAGGAAGCGGTCGACGAACCCGCCGGTGAGACACGTCAGGGAGTCGGTGACGGGGACGGACGCCTCGGACAACCGGTCGTGGACCTCGCGGCAGACGGTGGTCTTCCCGGCGAAGTCCAGGCCCTCCACCACCACGGTGATCACTGGACCGCTCTCTGCGCGGGCACCTCGTCCAGGCATCGCACGACCTCCTGGACGAGCTGCTCCGTGGGGTGCCGCGAGGTGTCGAAGGTGAGGACCCGGCGGTGCCGGCGTCCGGCCATGGCCAGGGCCGTCATGAAGTCGTCGCAGAACTTCTCGCTGAGCACGGAGATCCGGTCGACCGAGTTGGCTTCCACGCGTCGCCGCAACCGTTCCCGCCGGACGTCCAGCGGGGCGCTGAGGTAGATCGCGAGATCGAACCCGATGAACATCTCCGGTCTGCCGAGCGCGAGTCTGGCCGGCGGCCACGGGCCGTTCGCGTACCCGTAGGCGAGGCATCGGTCCACGTAGGACTCCTGGACGAGCAGCCCCCGCCGCTCCCAGGTCCGGGCGGCACCGAGCGCTCTGTCGAGCACGCACCCCGCGAGGTAGCCCATGTTGAGCAGCGAACTCGTCGGATGGTCCGGCGCCTTGACCGTCTCCAGGGGCCGGGCGAGGGGGTTGCGGGGGGAGAGGAATCCCCGGTGGTGGACGGGCTCGCGGCCCTGCGCCCGTAGGACCTCGGTGAGGCGGGTCGCCAGAGTCGTCTTCCCGGAGAGATCGAGACCATCGATGAGAACACGCATGGAAATCCTGTCACTTCGGCTCGTGGAAGGGCTTCTGCGCCGGGTCCGCGGGGCCGTGCGCGCGTGGAGGGCGTCACCAGACGTACTCCCAGAAAGCGTGGTCGACCGACCAGCCGGCGCGCAGCAGCGACGTGAGCACCGCGTCCGCCCGGCGGGCCGCCTCGGGCCGGTGGGGATGCACCACGTGCCCGCACAGCCGCTGTCCGCGGGTGGCCTCCGCGATGACGGCCACCAGGACGGCGGTCGCCTCGCGCCGGTGCTCCTTGTCGTCGATCAGGATGTCCACCAGCTCGGCGAATTCCTCACCGGTGATCTCGTCCCGCTGATCCGTCAGCACCGTGCCGTGGCCGATCGCTTCCCCCGCCACCTGGGCGATGAACGACAGCCGCTCGGGAGCGGCCATCAAATCCCCGATGCCGGGATGCCGTCCGTCCACCTCCAGGCCCTCGTAGGCGTTGCGGAACGCCGTGGTCAGCCACCGGTGGACACGGTCCAGGTCGCCGGGCCCGGCGGGACGCACATCCACCCGGCCGCCGGGAGCAGCGGGCCCCGCGTTGCGGTGGTGCCGGAGGTAGGTGAAGCGGGGCCGCCACGGCGGCAGCAACGCTGTCGCGCCCGGCACCCGGAGCAGGACCGACCCCGCGGTGAGGTGTCGCTCCCGTAGCCGGGCGCGGAGCGCGTCGAGCGCCCTGGCGTCCCCCGGCAGTCCCGCGTCGCAGTACTCGACCAGTATCTGCCGGTGTCCGGTGAAGGGGTCCTCGTACAAGTCCGCCACGTACCGGTGCCCGCGCACCTCGTCCAACAGCCCCGCCTGCCGGGCCCGTTCCACATAGGCGTGCGTGCTCATGGGGCCACCGGACTGACCACGGTCCGCAGGCCGTCCCGCACTTCGGCGGCGGCCCGGCGCACGTCGTCGGCGGTCACCGCGTCGATGTGGGCGACCTCGTCGGCGGGCGTCCAGGCGTCGAACCCGCCGCTGCGCATCGCCAACAGGCGCGCGCACTCCAGCGGAGAGTCGACGCAGGTGAGGATCTGCATACGAGCCTGGCGCCGGGCGGACGCCAGGTCCTCCGGGCCGGGGCCGCCGACCGCGATCTCGTCGAGCACGGCCCGGATCACGTCCAGCGCGGCTTCCCCGTTGCCGGGCTCCACGCCGGCCAGGACGCGCCAGGCGCCGGTGTCGGCGTAGCCGCGATTCCATGCCTGGAAGGTGTAGGCGAGTCCCGCCTCGCCGCGCAGCCTGCGGTACAGCAGCGACGAGGGGCTGGAGCCGAGGAGTTGGGCCAGCAGGTTGAAGTGCGGCCGACGCGGGTCGTGGTTCGGCACGGAGCGCGCGCCTGCGCACAGCCAGGTGAACTCGTCCGGCCAGCGCACCGCTTCCGCCGGACCCGGCGGCGGCGTCGCGGGCGGCGCGTCCGACACCGTGCCGATCGCCGCGAGGGTCTGCGGGTCGAGACCGGCCACTAGCGGATCCACCGTCTTGGGAAGGGCGGGGCCCACGACGACCACCGACAGCGGGGCGGTCAGCAGCCGTCGCCGGTGGGCGGCTGCGACGGACACCGTGTCGAACCGTCCGACGTCGTCCTTGGTGCCGCCGACGGGGCGGCCCAGCGGGTGCCCGGGGAAGAGGTGCGTCAGGAAGGTGTCCTGGACGACGTCGCTGTCGTCGGCCGCCGCCACCGCCAACTCCTGGAACACGGCCCGCTTCTCCTGTTCCAGGACAGCCGCGTCCCATTGCGGCTGCAAGACCGCCCGGTACAGCAGTCCCGTCACGTCGGCCGCGTCGTCAGGGTGCACCTGGGCGTAGAAGAGCATGCGGTCCAGACCCGTTTCGGCGTTGGCGTGGCCGCCCAGCCGCTCAACGTGCTCGCTCAGCGAGGGGACATCCGCCACGGGCGTCGACATCAGCACGTGCTCCAGCACATGGGCGAGGCCGCACTGCCCCTCCGGATCCTGCTGCGCGCCGTACCGCGACGCCAGGCAGACGGTCGTGGTGTTCAGCCGCTCGTCGACCATGCTGATGACCGGTACCGGACCCGCCATTCTTTTGAACTGATACACGAGCTGATGCATGGAAGACCTCTCTGCGGGATTCCATTTCGCCGTGCCGGCCAACCTCGGCGTCGATTTCCTGCCGCCCCAGCGAGCCGTCACACCGGTATTCCAGCGAGGCGGTGTGCCGCCACCAAAAGATGACGGCACACCCTTCAGGAACCCTTTTCCTAGCGGTCCTTCGGCTTGACCTTGTCGATGCGCGGACGCAGGATCGAAGCGTGCTTGGCCATGAAAACCTCCTTCGATTGAGTCGGCTGGACGGGCAGCAGCTTAGGCATCGTCGGGCGGCGGCCACAATGCCGCTTTCCGTATCCCGCACTTAGAGCTGCGAACAGAATGGGCGCCCGGCGTGCGACGCCTGGCACGCACGCTGATCGGACTCCCATTCTGTTCGCAGCTCTTAGTAGTCGGGGGGGGGGGGGGGGGGGGTTGGCCCGCCGGCGGCCGCCCCAACCACGCCGCCGGGGCCCCCCCCGGGGGGGGGCGCGGGGGGGGTTCCACCCCCGGGCCCCCCCCGACTACTAACCGCCGGAAGGCCCCGGACCGATGTCTCCGGACTGCTGCGACGCCGTGCCGCCGGGAGATTTTCTGCGGAATACGGAAACGGGCGCCCCGCAGGCTGCGGTCTGGCGCTAGCGTGGGCCCACGTTCCTATATGGAATGTATCCGTAAAGGAACAGTCTGTGACCGGCGGATCAGGTGACTCCTGGGAAGGCGCTGCTCAAGTCATGACTGCACAGATACTGGACCGATTGGTCGGCGACGCCGATTCATTCTGGTCGCACTGGCGCACGTCCCCCGGCGTCTTCGTCTCCGGCGGCGAGTCGCTCAGCCCCTTCACCCTCGCCGATATCGACGCCGCGTTGGCCAGCGGATTCTTCCGGGAGCCGTACGTCGAAATGTGGGCGGACGGACAGCGGCTGCAGGCCTCCAGCTTCACCTCGTCCAGAGTCGTCGGGCAGGACGCGCCGGCCGGCTTCGCCGACGAGGCGAAGATCCACGCCCTGCTCGGGGACGGAGCGACGATGCTCCTGCGCTGCGTCGACCAGTGGCATGCTCCCACCCGCGACCTGCTGAGCGTCCTCGCGCGGGAGCTGCGCCGCGCCGTCGAGGCATTCTTCTTCGTCACCCCGGCCGGACAGCCGGGCCTGCCGCTGCACCGGGACGACGCCGACGTGCTGGTGGTCCAGGTGGCCGGGAGCAAGAGCTGGACCGTACACGAGGGGCCCGCCGACGGCGCCTGGCGGGCGGGCCGGGTGCGCTGCGACGAGCCGCGGCCCGCGGAGCTGTTCCACACCGTCCTGCGGCCGGGCGAGACCCTCTACATCCCCCGCGGTTTCGCCCACTGTGCGACGGGACAGGACGGCCTGTCCGCGCATCTGTCCCTGACCGTGCGGGAGATTGGTGTGGCGGACCTGTCCCTGAGCCTGAAGGACCGTGTCCTGGGGGACGGGGACGACGAGACCGTGGAGGAGGGCCCGCTGCCGATCTCGGACGACGCCCTCACCGCCGCCGCGGCCACCCTCCTGGACAACGCCCGGCGGCAGCTGGCGGAGCTGACCCCGGACACCCTGGTGGCGCACGCCCGGCAGCGACGGATGGACCGGATGCCGGCGCCGGCCCCCGAACTGTCGCTCGCCGACCTGGCCGCGGCCTGGACCACGACGGCCGAGCGCCGAGGGAAGCGGACACCGGGCGGCGAGCCGCGCGTGCGCGCGGTGCAGGGCGAGGAGAGTCGGCGGTAGACAACGTTGTCCAACGATCCAGGAACCCGGCATCGAGAGAGCAGCGGGAGGGGCGTCAGTCGGCGCCCCCGACCGCCCGGATCCCGGCGGAGCCGGCTCCCGACGGGCCGTCGCGACCGGGCTGTCCGGGCCACGCGCCGCAGACATACCTCGCTCGATACCCGGCCGGTGACGGCACGGGAGGTCGCGCGGGGCGGCTTGCTGACGCACCGTGTCCGGATCGGCGCGTCACCCCGGCAACTGCCGAGGGGGCAGGCGATCCGGGCGCTCGGGCAACCGCATACGGCTGCCGAGCACCACTCCTAATTGGAAGCGATTCTCGACCCCGAGCCGGTCCATGAGCGAGCGCAGAATATTGGTCACCGTACGCGGGCTGACACCAAGCCGGCTCGCGGCGCTGACATCCGTATGCCCCGCGAGAAGCAGAGCGATGAGCTTGCGCTGCCGTTCGTCCAGCGGCATGCCGACAGTGCATTCGTCTTCGATGTCGGGCCGGATACGTGCCTCTCCTTGTTCGTCCTTGGGAATCCGGAAGCCGCTGCTGGCCGAATATATGTATTGTTTTGATTTGCTCATAGCACTCCCCTTGATCGGTGTGGCAAGCGAAAAGCATGGCGCTGATCCCGCGCGTTCACTCGGGGGTACCCCTTCTGCTCGACGCGATCGTCATGGGACGTGGCTTCCTACCGTCCGAGCGCGGCGGCGTCCTCTCCGGCCGGTCGGCCGGCCAGTCGGCTGCTGTCGACGCCCCGCGGCGCGGAGTCGTTCAGCGCGACCGCGTCCGGCGTG
>NZ_JBSGBN010000184.1:0-14962 GCF_053601275.1 Streptomyces sp. NPDC004752
AGTTCTCAAGGAACGGACGCTTCCTTCGTACTCACCCTCTCGGGCTTTCCTCCGGGCGCTTCCCTTCGGTGTTTCCGACTCTATCAGACCTTTTCTCGATCCGATTTCCTCGGTGCTTTCCAGGTTCCCGCTCTCGCGTTTCCCTTTCCGGCAGACCCGACTTTATCAGAAGTTCTCTGCCGGTCAGACCGGCCGCTCATTCCTGAATAATCGGGGGGAGCTTCTCGGAAATATGGCTCCACGAGAAGCGGATAGAATCTAACGGACGCCGCAGAGCATGTCCAGCTCTGGGCAACTGTTTGAATCTACCTCCCCACTCGACCCGTGTCAACGGGTCCCTGGGGGCGAAGAGGAGACTAGCAGCTCACCCGTGGTGCCCGCACATCAGGCGGCCATAGGAGCGGTGGCGCTGCGTTCGAAGGTCTCCAGGTCGCCCGTGGCACCAGTCCGCGCTGCACGGCCGCCCAGTACGAAGACATAGGCGAGGAAGGCCAGCTCAGCGGCGATTCCGATGCCTATACGGGCCCAGGTGGGCAGGGCCGATGGGGTGACGAAGCCTTCGATGGCTCCGGACACGAAGAGGACGAGAGCCAGGCCGATCGCCATGCCGATCGCGGCCCGGCCCTCCTCGGCGAGGGCCGTACGACGGGTGCGCGGGCCGGGGTCGATGACGGTCCAGCCCAGGCGCAGGCCAGTACCGGCGGCAACAAAAACCGCGGTCAGTTCCAGCAGACCGTGCGGGAGGACCAGGCCGAGGAAGGTGTCGAGCCGGCCGGCCGACGACATCAGGCCGAAGCCGACGCCCAGGTTGAGCATGTTCTGGAAGAGGATCCAGAGGACCGGGAGCCCCAGGAAGACGCCCAGGACCAGGCAGAGCGCGGCGGCCTGAGCGTTGTTCGTCCACACTTGGGCCGCGAATGAGGCGGCGGGGTGACTTGAGTAATACGTCTCGTACTCGCCGCCCGGGCGGGTCAGCTCGCGCAACTGGCTGGGGGCGGCTATCGACGACTGCACCTCCGGGTGCATACCGATCCACCAGCCCAGGAGGACCGCGACCGCCGTGGACAGCAGAGCGGTCGGTACCCACCAGTGGCGCGACCGGTAGACCGCGGCCGGAAAGCCCTGCCCCAGGAAGCGGGTCACGTCGCGCCAGGAGGCTCGGCGTGTGCCTGTGACGGTGCTACGCGCGCGTGCCACAAGCTGGCTGAGCCGCCCGGTCAGCTGCGGGTCGGGGGCGCTGGACTGGATCAGCGAGAGGTGGGTGGCGGTGCGCTGGTACAGCGCGACGAGTTCGTCCGCTTCGGCGCCGTTGAGACGGCGCCGACGGCGCAGTAGGGCGTCAAGGCGGTCCCACTCGGCTCGGTGGGCGGAGACGAAGACGTCCAGGTCCATCGGTTGTGCCTGCTCCTCGGCTGATCGTCGGCTGGTCGTCGACCGCTCGTTGTTGCCGTCAGCTTGTCCTACTGGCGCGCGATGCGCCTTCAGCTTGGCAGACTTGCGGTTCTCGGGGCAGACCAGGGGAAGGACGACGGGTGTGAGTGAGCTGGTGACGGGCGAGGCGGTAGCGCTCGAACTGCGGCCCGCCAAGCTGCCGAGCAGGGCACTGGCGGTGTTGCTCGACCTGGCCGTGGCCATGCTCGTCTACATCGCCGTGGCCACGGTGCTGGTGGCGTCAACGGCGTCCCTGGACGACGCCGCGCAGGTCGCGCTGTCGATCGCTTCGTTTCTACTGGTGTTGGTGGGCGGGCCGATCGCGGTCGAGACGCTCAGCCATGGGCGCTCGCTGGGGAAGATGGCGTGCGGGCTGCGGGTGGTGCGGGACGACGGCGGGCCGATTCGTTTCCGGCATGCGCTGATGCGCGGGGCGCTCGGTGTCGTCGAGATTCTGCTGACGTTCGGGGTGGTCGCGTGCATCGCCTCACTCGTGTCGGCGCGGGGGCGGCGGCTCGGGGACGTCTTCGCGGGCACGCTGGTGGTGCGGGAGCGGGTGCCGGTCGGGCAGGCCCGTTTCGTGCCCCCTCCGCCGCCGTGGCTGGCGGGGCGATTCTCGGCGCTCGACCTGTCGGCGGTCCCGGACGGTCTGTGGCTCGACGTCCGTCAGTATCTGACGCGGATGCAGCAGCTCGACCCCCAGGTCTCCTGGGCGATGGCAGAGCGGCTGGCGGCCGACCTGGCGGCCCGCACGGGGGCCCCGGCGCCGCAGGGGGTTCCGCCCGGCGCGTATCTGGCGGCGCTGGTGCAGGAGCGGCAGGCGCGCGAGGCCCGGAAGGCTTTCGGGGGTGGACCTGCTGTCGGCGGGGCACCCGCCGGGGGTAGCGCGGCCGTTGGCGGTAGTCCCTTTGCCGGTGGGGCGTCCACTGGCCTTCCTGCGGCGGGCGGGTATGTCCCTCCGGTCCCTCCGATGTCGCAACCTCGCGCGCCCGGTGCCTCCTCCCAGCCGCAGTCTCAGCCGCCGGTGGAGTACCCCGTCCAGGGTGTGACGCGGGCTCCGGCGCCTGTTGCACCGCCCGTGCCACCGGCCGCGGGCGCGCTTCCGGACGACCGCCCGGCCACCGGCTTCGTACCGCCTGCGTAGGCGATGCGCAGGCGGGTGATCCGGGTCAGCGGAAGACCGACGGGGGTGAGTCGAGGTCGTCCAGTTCGATTCCAGGTGCGGCCAGAACCACGTCGCCGGCGATGTGGACGGTGTGCCGTTCGCCCGTGTCCAGGGCTGTGACCTGGTATTCGTCCACGGTCAGGGGGTCGTTGTCAGTGGCGTGTGCTTCGCTGTTCACCAAGGCCCAGGACTGGTCCACGGTGAGTGGGGCGAGGACCGGGTCCGTGAAGGCCACGAGGCGTACGCGGGTCGCGGAGACGGAAGGGGTGAGGCGCAGGAGACGGGCGGTGGCGATGAGGAACGCGGGGGACGTGCCGGTGAAGGCGTGGGCGCGCACATTGCCTTCGGTGGCATGAGAGCCGGTGGGGTCGGTGCGGACCCAGGTGACGCCGTCGAGGGCGGCGCCGCGCACCTGCCAGCCGCCCGCGTGGAGTTCGAGCCGGATGGGGCGGCCGAGGTCGTCGATGGCGAGGTCGATGGAGCCGCTGAAGTCGCCCGAGGGGGTGGTCAGCCGGGAGACGTAGCGCCAGCCCGAGGGGCCGGGGGCGCACTGGAAGTGTTCTTGTGCGAAGGGGGTGTGATCGTGTGGATCGAAGAGCGAATAACGGCCGCGGGGCATCGGGGTCCTGGGGCTTGACGGGCTGGTGGTCCGGTCGGCTCGACAGGCCATCCCGGCCGGTGTGACGGCCGGTCGGACCAAAGGGGCAGGCCCCCGACACGGGGGTGCGGGGGCCTGCCTCGGAGGGGCCTGCCACCGAGGTGTGCGTCCGTTGGCTGGACGCGCACTACCCGGTGCCTCGGCTGCGGGGCGGTGCTCAGTAGCGGTAGTGGTCCGGCTTGTACGGGCCCTCGACCTCCACGCCGATGTACGCGGCCTGCTCGGGGCGCAGCGTGGTCAGCTTCACGCCGAGCGCGTCCAGGTGGAGGCGGGCGACCTTCTCGTCGAGGTGCTTGGGCAGCGTGTAGACGCCGGTCGGGTACTCATCGGGCTTGGTGAACAGCTCGATCTGGGCCAGGGTCTGGTCCGCGAAGGAGTTGGACATCACGAACGACGGGTGACCGGTGGCGTTGCCCAGGTTCAGCAGGCGACCCTCGGACAGCACGATGATCACCTTGCCGTCCGGGAAGGTCCAGGTGTGGACCTGGGGCTTGACCTCGTCCTTGACGATGCCGGGGAGCTTGGCGAGGCCGGCCATGTCGATCTCGTTGTCGAAGTGGCCGATGTTGCCGACGATCGCCTGGTGCTTCATCCTGGCCATGTCCGAGGCCATGATGATGTCCTTGTTGCCGGTCGTGGTGACGAAGATGTCGGCCTTGTCGATGACCTCGTCGAGGGTCGTGACCTGGTAGCCGTCCATGGCCGCCTGGAGCGCGCAGATCGGGTCGATCTCGGTGACGATGACGCGGGCGCCCTGTCCGCGCAGGGACTCCGCGCAGCCCTTGCCCACGTCGCCATAGCCGCAGACGACGGCGGTCTTGCCGCCGATCAGGACGTCGGTGGCGCGGTTGATGCCGTCGACCAGGGAGTGGCGGCAGCCGTACTTGTTATCGAACTTCGACTTGGTAACGGCGTCGTTGACGTTGATCGCCGGGAAGAGGAGGACGCCGTCGCGCTGCATCTCGTACAGACGGTGGACGCCTGTGGTGGTCTCCTCGGTCACGCCGCGGATCTCGGAGGCCAGCTGGGTCCACTTCTGCGAGCCGTCCGTGATGGTGCGGTGCAGGAGTTCGAGGATGACGCGGTGCTCGTCGGACTCGGCGGTCTCCAGGCCGGGGACCTTGCCGTCCTTCTCGTACTCGACGCCCTTGTGGACGAGGAGGGTGGCGTCACCGCCGTCGTCCAGGATCATGTTCGGGCCGCCGGTGGTGCTGTCCGGCCAGGTCAGCGCCTGCTCGGTGCACCACCAGTACTCCTGAAGGGTCTCGCCCTTCCAGGCGAAGACCGGGATGCCCTGGGGGTTGTCGGGCGTGCCGTTCGGGCCGACGGCGATGGCCGCGGCCGCGTGGTCCTGGGTGGAGAAGATGTTGCAGGAGGCCCAGCGGACGCGCGCGCCGAGGGCGACCAGGGTCTCGATGAGGACGGCGGTCTGCACGGTCATGTGCAGGGAGCCGGTGACGCGGGCGCCGGCCAGCGGCTGCGCCTCGGCGTACTCCTTGCGGATCGCCATCAGGCCCGGCATCTCGTGCTCGGCGAGGGTGATCTCCTTGCGGCCGAACTCGGCCAGCGAGAGGTCGGCGACCTTGAAGTCCTGTCGGTTGTCGACAGTCGTCATTGCGAGCTGCTCCTCGGGGTTGGGTCGAGGTGGGTACGGCTGGTCTGCGCGGCGGTGGGCACAGGGGTGCCCGAAAAGAGGACACAGGCATGCCCATGTACGCGCAGCGCAGTCCGTCGGAGGCCCTCTCTCCCTCGGTCGGCCCTTATCGGGGCCGCCCGACCGCCATCAGCAGCGACGTCTGGCTTCGTCCCAAGCTACACCGGAGGAGCGTGCCGCCCCAGTCCGCCTCCGAACACTTCACGCCGTTCGTGGGGCGTCGGGGCCGGTTGGGGCCGTGGGCGGGGCCGGAGTCAGTGTCCTGCCGCGTGGGAGGTGGGGCCGCCGGGGGCGGCTTGCGGGTCGGGGCCGCGGGTGGCCTCGGCCTCGCTGTAGATGTCCGGTTCCAGGTAGATGACGCGGGCGATCGGGACGGCGGTGCGGATGCGGGCCTCGGCGGCGTTGATGGCATCGGCGACCTCGGTGGCCGTGTCGTCGTGCTGGACCGCGATCTTGGCGGCGACCAGCAGCTCCTCGGGGCCGAGGTGGAGCGTGCGCATGTGGATGACGCCGGTGACGGTGTCGCCGTCGACGATCGCGGCCTCGATCTTCTTGACCTCCTCGGCGCCGGCGGCCTCGCCGAGGAGCAGTGACTTGGTCTCGGCGGCGAGGACGAGGGCGATGACGACGAGCAGGACACCGATGCAGAGCGTGCCGATGCCGTCCCAGATGCCGTCGCCGGTGATCAGGGCCAGGCCGACACCGCCGAGGGCGAGGACGAGGCCGATCAGGGCGCCGAAGTCCTCCAGGAGGACCACCGGCAGTTCGGGGGCCTTGGCCCGGCGGATGAACTGCGACCAGGAGAGCTTGCCGCGCAGCTCGTTGGACTCCTTGATGGCCGTGCGGAAGGAGAAGCCCTCGGCGATGATCGCGAAGACGAGGACGCCCACCGGCCAGTACCAGTTCTCCACGTCGTGCGGGTGGCTGATCTTCTCGTAGCCCTCGTAGATGGCGAACATGCCGCCGATCGAGAAGAGGACGATCGAGACGAGGAAGGCGTAGACGTAGCGCTCGCGGCCGTAGCCGAAGGGGTGTTGCGGGGTCGCCTCGCGCTGGGCCTTCTTGCCGCCGATGAGCAGCAGGAACTGGTTGCCGGAGTCGGCGAGGGAGTGGACGCCCTCGGCGAGCATCGAGGAAGAGCCACTGAACGCGAACGCCACGAACTTCGATACCGCGATCGCGAGGTTGGCGCCGAGTGCCGCCACGATCGCCTTGGTGCCGCCTGACGCACTCATGTGTCCGCGTTGTCCCTTCGCCTACGTACGTCTTCGCCGTCCAGGCCGGTGCCGGTCGTCTTTGCCCGTCCTTTGCCCGGTGAGCCATTCTTGCAGCCCCGTCCGGTGGTGGTGTGCCAGGCATCCACAAGCCCGGTCCGATCGTCGGACAAGTCCGGTCAGAGCCGTACGGTGGCCCGGAAAAGGGTTCCGGTTCCGGACGCCTCCGCCTTTTCGGCCGGCGGTACGAACACGGACTGTCCGGGGGTCAGTTCGTGCTCGCCCGCCCGTACGGAGCCAGCCGTGCACAGCAGGATCTGCGGGGTCGGCAGGGTGAGGTCGTAGGTGCTGCCGCCGGCCGGGAGGACGTACCGGGAGAGCCGGAACTCGTCGATCGGCGTCTCGTAGACCTCCTCGCCGTGCGGGGATGCCTCCGGGCGGAGCACGCCGGGGTCGCCGGGCTCGAAGCGGACGATGCGCAGCAGTTCGGGGACATCGACGTGCTTGGGGGTGAGACCGCAGCGCAGCACGTTGTCGGAGTTGGCCATGATCTCGACGCCGAGCCCGCTCAGATAGGCGTGCGGGATGCCGGCGCCGAGGAACAGGGCCTCGCCGGGCTGGAGACGGACGTGGTGGAGAAGCATGGCCGCGATGACGCCGGGATCGCCCGTGTAGTGATGGGCGATGCCCGCGTAGGGGGCGTAGTCGCCGCCGAGGCGGGCGCAGGCGGTGGCGGCCTGGGCGACGGTGTGGGCCATCTCGTCGGGGTCGGCGGTGAGGATCGCGGTGAGGACCTCGCGCAGCGCCGCGTCCTCGGGGTGGGCGTGCAGCAGGTCGACGTACGGCTTGAGGGAGTCGACGCCGAGGCCGTCCAGCAGGTCGGCGGCGCGCAGCGGGTCGCGGAAGCCGCACAGGCCGTCGAACTCGGTGAGCGCGCAGATCAGTTCGGGCTTGTGGTTGGCGTCCCGGTAGGTGCGGTGCGGGGCGTTCACCGGGATGCCGCGCCGTTCCTCGTCCGCGTACCCCTGCCGGGCCTGTTCCAGGTCGGGGTGCACCTGGAGGGAGAGCGGGGCGCCGGCCGCGAGGATCTTCAGCAGGAACGGCAGGTGCGGGCCGAACTTGGCGACCGTCTCCGGTCCCAGTTCCCGCTTCGGGTCCGCGTCGATGAGGTCGACGAGCGTGCCGCGTCCGGTGCGCGAGGGCGCGCCGGGGTGTGCGCCCATCCACATCTCCGCCTGTGGTTCGCCGGTCGGCTCGACGCCGAGGAGCTTCGGGATGGCGGTGGCCGAACCCCAGGCGTAGGGGCGGATGGTGTTGTCGAGGCGGTCCATGGGCTCTCTCTGCCGGATGTTTGCTGCGTTGTGTCGCGGCGTACGTCTCGGGTTCGTCCCGCGTACGGCCGGTCGGACGTCGGCTACCAGATCAGGCCCTCGAAGCGAGCGCCAGGTAAACGGCGGAGAAATCCGTCATGGCGATCAGTTCGGCGAGGGTCTCCAGTTCGTCGCCGGGTTCCGGTTCCAGTTCGCTGACGGATGTGCCGTGGCTGAGGGCCAGGTCGCGGGCGGCCGGGGCGGCGGTGAGGCCGCCGATGGGGCGGTCGCGGAGCAGCACCACGCGCGCGTGCAGCGCGGCCGGCTCGTCGACCCGGTCGCGGAAGAAGTCGTCCGGATCGGCGCTGGCGGCGAGCGGGCCGGCGAGCAGGGCGCTGTGGGCGGCGAGCGCCTCGGGGAGTTCGGCGACGAGGGCGGGCCGGCCGGCCAGTTCGGCGAGGGCGGCGGCGAAACGCCGGCCAGCGGGACCGGCCGCGGCGCCCTCCGTCCAGATCACCGGGAGCGCGTCGGCGAGTTCGGCGGCGAGCGTCTTGGCGGGATTGCTGTACGTCACGATGGCCGGGCCGCATCGCTCGGCGATGTGGTCGAGGCGGCCTGCGATCTTGTCCAGGTCGTCGGGCGGGGCGGTGACCAGGCCGATGCGGTCGAGGAGGGCGAGCAGCGGGGTGAGCAGTGCCCACAGGACGCCCGGGGAGGACGCGGCGAGCGGCTCCTCCTGGTCGTAGGGGGCTGTCGCCATCGGTACGAACAGGCCGTGCGCTCCGGTGACCGCTTCGGCGAGGGGGGTGCGGGCGGGGGCGACGGCGACGACCGAGCAACCCCGGCGGTATGCCTGATCGGCGAGGAGCGAGAGGCTGGGTTCGGTGCCGTCCGGGGTGGCGATCAGCAGCAGGTCGACGGAGCCGGTCCAGCCCGGCAGCTCCCAGCGCAGGGCGCCTGCGGCGGGGGCGACGCCGGAGGGGGCGAGCCGGATGACGGGGCTGCCGGGGCCGGCGAGGGAGCCGAGGAGGTCGGCGGCGTGGGTGGCGGCGGCGCCGGGGCCGGCGATCAGGACCGCTCGGGGTCGGCCGTCCGGCTTGAGGTCGCCGATGCCGGCCTCGACGGCCTGGCGGGCGGCGGTGCGCACACGGGCGCCGGCTTCCGCGGCGCCCCGCAGGAGACCTCGGCGGTCGGCCTCGGCGAGGCCCTCCGGGGTGTCGAGCAGCGATTCGTCGAGCATGGGCGGCAGCCTCCGATTCGCCGGGGGTCCTTGGTAGGGCTCGTCTGTGCGGTGGGGCGCCTTGGGGGCGGCCACGTGCCCGGGCCGGCCGCCGGTCCCGGGGTGGGGCTCGCCGTCAGGCGGGGCGGCGGGCCTCGTCGACGAGGAGGACCGGGATGCCGTCGCGGACGGGGTACGCGAGGCCGCAGTCCTGACCGGTGCAGATCAGCTCGGTGTCCTGCTCCTTGAGGGGAGCGTGGCAGGCCGGGCAGGCGAGGATCTCCAGGAGGCCGGCTTCGAGCGGCATGGGGTGTCCCTTCGGGCGGATGCGGGCGTGCACTGATGTGCCTGGTCAGCGTACCGCCGTGAAGGGGCGGGCCGCGGGGGCGGGGCGAACCCCGCCCGCCCCGGGCGCCGGGGAAGCGCCCGCTCCGTACGGCACGGGGCCGGGCCACGGTCCCGGGCGGCAGGGAGCCGCGGGGCGCCGCGGACGGTACTGAGCCGCGGCCCGCACCGGACGACACGGAGCCGCGGGCCCGCGCCGCCCCGGGCAGGACAGAACCGGGGTCCTGGTGAGGGCAGGGTCGCGGTCGGAGGCGGCGGCTCGGTGCGGTGCGGTGCGCCGTCGGGGTAACAGTCCATACGCCGGGGCTTGGCCACCGACTCCGGGCATCCCTGCAAGGTGGACTGGCCCGCCCCGGGCCGCGAGTGGGGTCGGCGTCAGCCTCGGATGAGGGCCAGGGCCTCGTCCCGCACCTTGGCCATGGTCGCCTCGTCGCGGGCCTCCGCGTTCAGCCGCAGCAGGGGTTCTGTGTTGGAGGGGCGGACGTTGAACCACCAGTCGGCGGCGGCCACGGTGAGGCCGTCGAGGTCGTCCAGGGTGACGTCCTCGCGCGACGCGTAGGCGGCGCGGATCGCGGTGAGGCGGGCCTTCTGGTCCGCGACCGTGGAGTTGATCTCGCCGGAGCCGACGTAGCGGTCGTACTGGGCCACCAGGGCGGACAGGGGTCCGTCCTGGCCGCCCAGGGCCGCGAGGACGTGCAGGGCCGCGAGCATGCCCGTGTCGGCGTTCCAGAAGTCCCTGAAGTAATAGTGGGCGGAGTGCTCGCCGCCGAAGATCGCGCCCGTGCGCGCCATCTCCGCCTTGATGAAGGAGTGGCCGACCCGGGTGCGCTGCGGGGTGCCACCCTGCTCCTTGACGACCTCGGGGACCGACCAGGAGGTGATCAGGTTGTGGATGATTGTGCCCTGCCCGCCGTTGCGGGCGAGCTCGCGCGCGGCCACCAGGGCGGTGATCGCCGACGGGGACACGGGCTCGCCGCGCTCGTCGACGACGAAGCAGCGGTCGGCGTCGCCGTCGAAGGCGATGCCGAGGTCGGCGCCCTCCTCGCGGACCCGCTTGCGCAGGTCCACGATGTTGGCGGGGTCGAGCGGGTTCGCCTCGTGGTTCGGGAAGGTGCCGTCCAGTTCGAAGTACATCGGGACCAGGGTCAGGGGCAGGCCGGCGAAGACCGTGGGGACCGTGTGCCCGCCCATGCCGTTGCCCGCGTCGACGACGACCTTCAGCGGGCGGATGGAGGTCAGGTCGACGAGGGAGCGGAGGTACGCCGCGTAGTTTTCCAACGTGTCGCGTCCGGTGATGGTTCCCGGCCGTGCGCCGGGCTGCGGGGCGCCCGACTCCAGCCAGCCCTCGGTCAGTTCGCGGATCTGGGCCAGTCCGGTGTCCTGGCCGACCGGTGCCGCGCCCGCGCGGCACATCTTGATGCCGTTGTACCGCGCGGGGTTGTGCGAGGCCGTGAACATGGCGCCCGGCAGGCCGAGGGCGCCCGAGGCGTAGTACAGCTGGTCGGTCGAGCACAGTCCGATCTCGGTGACGTCGACGCCGCGGGCCGCCGCGCCGCGCGCGAAGGCGCGGGACAGTCCGGGCGACGACGGTCGCATGTCGTGGCCGGTCACGATCGCCTGGGCGCCGGTCACCTGGACGAACGCCGCCCCGAAGAGTTGGGCCAGCGTTTCGTCCCACTGGTCCGGGACCACTCCGCGTACGTCGTACGCCTTGACGATCTGCGACAGATCAGCAGCCACGGCCAACCCTCCTGAAGTCCTATCGGTCAGCCCAAACTACCCGCCCGGACCCTCGGTGCGGGGCACGGACTCCGAGTGGCCGCTCAGAGGGTGCCGCCGAGGCCAGGGTGGCATCCGGGGCAGGACTCCGGGCGGCAGGTCGCCCTCGCGGCCGCGGTGCACACCCCCGGCGAGCCGCACGGGCGTGCCGCCCGTGACGACGACTGGCCGGCCGAAGGGCAGGCGCGCAGGACCTCGGGGCCGTGGGTCGGCCGTTCCGATCGTCGCCGCGGACGCCGGTCAGCACGCACGCGCGTACGGCCTCGGTGGCGGGCACGCGCGCGTGCGGTACGACGACCAGGGCGCCCGCGCCGACCAAGGAGGCGGCGATGTCGGCGAGTTGCGCGGACAGGTAGGTGGCGACGGCGAACAGGCGGCGGCGCAGGCGACTCCGCACACCAGGGCGGGCTCCCAGGTATCGCGCAGGCCGCGCCGCCCGTCGACGCGTCCGACCAGGACGAGCGGCACCACCAGGGAGAGCAGCGGTGTCCGCCGGTCGACCACGGAGGCGACGGAGTCCAGCGGCAACCCGGTGACCTGGGCGAGCGTCCCGACCGGGGTGCGCATCGCGCCGTAGGAGACGGGCGCGGTGGTGGCGACGGTGTCGGCGACCAGGGAGTCCACGGCCGCTGGCAACGGGTCGAAGCTGAGGGTAACCAGCAGCACCGAGCAGATGGCGACCGGTGCGCCGAATCCGGCCGGGGCCTCCGGGAGGGAAATAAAGCAGAACGCGACCACGAGGGCCTGGATGCGTGGGTCGTCCGGCGGCAGCCGCCCGAAGGAGCGGCGCGGGATGTCGAACCGAGCGATGCGGCGACGGGCTCCAGTTGCTGCACGAATACAGGGGCTTCCCCGGCTTCCCGGTGTCCGTCGACTTTCGCCGGTTTCCGTCATGCGGAAAGTGATTTCTTCTGCCAGTTGAGAATGGACTGATCGTGTCCGCGACAGCCACGTGGCAATGGGGCGCGAAGATGATCTGGGGAAGGGTCCCCGGATCAAGGGTCCCCGGGGATCAGTTGTCCGGCGAGCGCAGCACGCGTAGGTGGCCGCGGCGGGCGACCTCCATGGGGTCCGCCGTGCGCCCCCCGCCACCGCCCGCCTCGGCCGCCCGCTCCTGGGGGCGCGCCGCCTCGCGCACGGCGTTGGCGAGTGCCTCCAGGTCGTCGCCGCTGGGGCGGGTCGGGGCCGAACCGTCGAGGAGCCGGACGACCTCCCAGCCGCGCGGAGCGGTCAGCCGCTCGGAGTGCTCGGCGCACAGGTCGTAGCAGTGGGGTTCGGCGTAGGTGGCGAGCGGGCCGAGGACCGCGGTCGAGTCGGCGTAGACGTACGTCAGCGTCGCAACGGCGGGTCGGCCGCAGGCGGTGCGCGAACAGCGACGTACAGGGCTCACGACGTTGGACGGTACCGCACTCTTGAGCGGGCCGCGACGACTCCCCAGCAGGTCACTCCACCGTGTCGTGCTGTGAAACGCCCCACATGCCGCCGCGATCGCACCCCGCCGACCTGCGTGAACGACAGCGTGTGCGGTCCATGGCGCACAGGCGTCCGGTCATGAGTCGGTACAAACGCCGTCAATTGGCTTGAGTTCGGCGGACCTGGAGCGACACGGAAACGTGCTCAACCTTGGCTGGAATGGTCATCCCGCGACATGCCGAACAGAGCGGCCGGCCGGCGTTCCGGTTGCCGCGTGGGGACCGGCGGGCGGACCGCGCGAGGACTACGCTTCACCAGTGATGGACAACCGTGTACCGCCCCGTGCCGCCGGCCCCGGGCCCCGTCGTCGTGACCGCCACGGGCGTGGCATGCGCGGGCCCATCGCCCCGCCGCAGGTGCCGCTCGCGGCCAGTCGCGCCGAGGCGTTCGCGGACCTGGTGCAGGACTCCGTGGAACGGCTCGAACGGCGCTGGCCGCAGCTCGCCGACATCGATTTCCTGGTGTTGGAGGTGCCCCGGCTGGAAGGAAGGCCGGGGGACGTCTGGAGCGAGGACGCCGTACCGCTCGGCAAGACCGTGCCCGCGCGTGACGGGCACCCGGCGCGCGTGGTGGTGTACCGGCGTCCCGTGGAGATCCGTACGAAGGGGCGGGACGAGCGGGCGGCGCTGGTGCATGAGGTCGTCGTGGAGCAGGTGGCCGACTTGTTGGGGCTCACCCCGGAGACCGTCGATCCCCGGTACGGGGAGGACTGAGCCGCTCGCTCCCCGTACCGCGCCCGCCTGTTCGCGCCTACTTCTTGCAGCACCGACCTCTGCGGCCTACTTCTGCAGCACCGACAGATCCTGGTCCGCCTTCGGCACCGCGACCGTTCCCCGGTCGTCCGGAAGGGTCTGGACCGTGAAGCCGGGGATGCCTGACTGCGTGGCGGTGAGGGTGCGGGAGGCGTACACCGGGCCGCCGGAGACGGGTTCGACGGTCAGGGCGTACGTGCCCTTCAGTCCGGCCGGGGCCGGTATGTCGAGGTCCTGGGTGGTGCCCGCCTTGATCGGATAGGTCTTCGTCACCGTGGTGCCGCCCTCGCTGCCGGCCGATGCCGTGACCTTGACCTCGGCGGCGGTGGTGGGAGCGGTGACGGACAGGGTCGTGCCCTTGGCGCTGTTGCCGACGGCCGTCGCACGCGAGCCGACGGGCGCGGTGGCCGGGATGAAGGCCGTCTCCTGCTGGTCGCCCTTGCCGCGGGTCACGCGCAGGGCCGCGACCACCGGCACCGACCGGTCCGTCGGTGACAGGAGCAGGGAGCCCGCCTCGCCGCGGGTGACCTCGCCGAGGTCGACCGCCGCGGTCATGCCCGACTTCACGTGCACCGTCTCGTTCCCGGCGGGGGTGATCAGGCCGTCCGGGGAGGCCAGGCGGATCTTCAGGTCCGCGTCGGAGTCCGTGGGGGCGAAGGCGATCAGGCGGACGGACGTGGCGTCCTTCGGGATGCCGGGCAGCACCAGTGTGCCGGCCGGGTCGGCGGACGCGGCCAGCCAGTCGCCGCCGTTCTTGGCGTCCGACGCCTGGACGGCCGCGCCGACCCGCCCGCTGCGCACCTTGACGTGCAGGGTCAGATCGGCCTGCTGTTCGTCGGCGAGCGTGGACAGCAGGACGGGCTTGCTGGAGTGCGGCGGGACCGTGATGCCCTCCCCCACCGTGGACTTGAGCGCGCCGTCCTTGCCGTACAGCTCCAGGTCGACGACGGCCGCGCCGTCGTCGGGGTTGGTGAGGTGCACGTAGTCGGTGCGGTCGGCGTCCGTGCCGACGCCCGGGAACCAGAACTCGGTGTCCGGCGCGGTGCAGGTGACACCCTGCAGTCCGCGGCCGGTGCCGACGGCGATCGCGGTGGTCTCCTGGACGGTCCAGCCGGGCGCGAACTTCCCCTCGGCGGTGCCGACGAGCGCGGAGGCGTCGGAGCTGGAGGTGTCGCCGGTGGCCGGGGTGCCGGGCTGCTTGGGGGTGAGCACCGGCTCGGCGGCCTTCTTCTTGGTGCCCTTGCCCTTCTCGGCGTCGCCGGTGTCGTCCGCCGACTCCTCGGTCGCCGCCTGGAACTGGGCCTTTCCGTCGCCGGCCGTGCCCTTCGTGACCGGGGTGAAGGACGTGTACGACGTATCGGCGATGTCGGAGGCGCTGGGCGCCGGGCACAGCCGGCTCGTGCGCTCCACGGGCAGTTGGGCGGCCGCCTCGGCGGTGGTCGTGCCGACGGCGTCCGGGGTCTTGAGCGCGGCGAATCCGGTGACGGCGGCGAGCGCGGCCGTGCCGACGATCAGGGACAGGGTGGTGCGGTTCACTGCTGGCTCCCGTCGGGGCGCTCGCTGCCGGTGCCGTGGGGGTGCGGCGGGTGCGGCGGGTGGGGCTGGGCCGCCGGGTCGTATCCGGGGTGGTAGCCGGGGTCGTAGCCCTGCTGGTACGTCGGGTCGTACGCGTCCTGCTGGGTCTGGCCGCCGTACCCGTACGGGTCGTACTGGCCGCTCTGGTACGGGTCGGCCTGATAGGACTGCTGGTCGTAGCCGCCCTGGTAGGCACCGGCGCCCTGGTACTGGTCGCCGTGGTACTCGGCGCCCGCGTAGGCCGCCGCGTCCCCTTCCCAGGTGCGCATGTCCTCGCCCGGGGGCGTCGCCGTGTCGTAGGACTGCTGGTGCGGTACCGCGGCCGGGGCCTCCGGCGCGGGGTGCGGCGGGCCGTCCGGGCCGGACTCCTTCGGCGCGCCGGGCTCC
>NZ_JBSGBN010000185.1:0-14751 GCF_053601275.1 Streptomyces sp. NPDC004752
GGAGCCGCTGCTACGGGTCCGGGTGTGGATGTCGGCTCGGGGCCGCTTTCGCTGAGGCCGTACCGCATGTGGAGTCTGCGGAGGAAGCCGGGCGCGTACCAGGCCGTGTTCCCGAGCAGCCGCATCGCGGCGGGGACGAGGACGCCGCGGACGGCGAGGGCGTCGAGGAGGACGGCCAGTCCGCTGCCGAGACCGAACATCTGCATGAAGCTGATCTTGGCGGTGCCGAAGGCGAAGAAGCTCACCGCGAGGAGGAAGGCAGCCGCGCTGACGATGCGTCCGGTGTGGCCGAGACCGTTGACCACGGCGGCCTCGTTGTCGGCTCCGTGGTCGTGGAGTTCCTTGATGCGGCTGGTGACGAAGACCTCGTAGTCCATCGAGAGGCCGAAGGCTATGCAGAACATCAGCACGGTCATGGACACCTCCATGGGCTGCGCGGTGAAGCCGAGGAGGGAGGAGAGGTTGCCGTCCTGGAAGATCCAGGTCATCACGCTGAGGGCGGCTGCCAGGCTGATCAGGTTGAGGAGCAGTGCGCGCAACGGCTGCACGATGCTGCCGGTGAACAGGAAGAGCAGCAGGAAGGTGGTGAGGACGACCAGGGCCACGGCCAGGGGGAGCCGGTCGGCGATGGAGTCCTTGGCGTCGACGAGCACGGCGTCCGTTCCCCCGACCAGGGGGTGGGTTCCATGGGGCGGGGTGAGCGCGCGTACCTGCTCGACCAGGCTCTGGGCCGCGACCGCTCAGGGGGTGCGGTGCCGCGCTCTTCGTCGCCGGGAACGACGCTAGTAAGGCAGTCACTGTTTGAGCAGTAGGAGATTTACCTGACACCTGTCAGGCGTTTCTACTCGCTCTCGCTTTCTGATGCCTCGTCGGATCAGCCGTCGTAGGATCGCCGCATGTCCGCAGAGGCGTCTACGACGGCCGTGCCGTCCCTGCGCCAGCGACGCCGGGCCGCCGCCACCCAGGAGATCGTGGCGGCCGCCGAGAGTTACATCGCCGAACACGGGCCGCAGGCCCTTTCCCTGAGAGGGGTCGCCCGTAACCTCGGCATGACAGTCCAGGGGCTCTACCACTACTTTCCGAACCGGGACGCCCTCGTCACCGTTCTCGTCACCAAGGCGTACGACGACCTGGCCGATGCCGTGATGGCAGCTGTCGACGCAGTGGCGGACGAACCGGCCGCGCTGCGGTTCATGTCCGCCACCGAGGGCTATCGCCGATGGGCCATCACCCACGTCGAGCGGTTCCAACTGCTGTACGGAACACCGCTGCGTCATTACACGGCACCCCACGAGGGTCCGACCACTCAGGCGGTGCACCGGATGCGCGCGATATTCCAGCGCGAGATGTTCGAGGGGTTCACCACGGCACAACTGGCCGCCGCCAACACCCGGGGACTCTCGTCGGCTCTCCAGGCACATCTGGAACCCCTGTTTCCGCACGGCTCGGAAACCCTGCCGCCGCCCGCGAGCGCTCTCCTCCTCGGTGCATGGGGCCACATGCACGGCATGGTCGTCCTGGAGGTGTTCGGGCACACCTCCTTCATCGGTGAACACCAGGCCGAGATCTTCCACATGGCGATGCGGGACCTGCTTGAGGACATTCATCGCCGCATCCCCACACAGCTCGCGGGGACACCGGCTACGCCCTGACCGGCGCACCTGGAAGCGGGCGTGCCGGGTGGTGGTGCCGCTGCAGGAGGGTGTCGGGTAGGCCGGCGGTCACTGTGCGTGCGGCCTCGGTCCCTCGGTGGGCAGGGAGCGATGGGCCACTCGGTTGTTCAGGCAGGTCGCCGGGACCTTCCGGTGTCTGTCCCCTCACCTTCCGCTGGATTCCAGTTGGTCTCCCTGATCTCTGTCAGTAGTGCCTTGCGCTGCCGACGGGACAGGGAATCCCCGTTGATGCTGTGCATGCCCCACGGGATGGGGCAGGGCCCATCGTGGTTCGGATCGGGGCACAGCACCTCAGCCAGGCGGTCCATCAGCTCTTCGTGCTGGGCCGCCGTGGCGATGAGCCCGATCTTCACTTGCCAGAGCCTGGGCTGCTCCGAGGAATCATCGATGGGGTCGGACATGACGGTGTCCTCGTCTGTGAGAGCGGAACGTGTGGTGCACGACGCAGGCCGGGCCCGATCGTGCTGATTGCGGCGCCATGCGGCGTCACATGGTGCCAGTTGGCGTCGTGTGGCGCCATGTGGTGTCACGTGGTGTCGAGGTGGTGCCGTTTGGTGTCATCTGGTGCCGTCCGGCGTTGTTCCGTGCTCCCGGGAGGGCTTGGGTGCGTGTGGCGCCGCGGTCGATCAGGTCGATTTTCTGTGCGTTTCCGCAGGTCAAGCCCGTCGCCTTCCAGTACAGCCGCAGGCAAGGCGCCATAAGGGCTTGCGGTTGTGCCATTGTGGCGCCATGATGGCGCTATGGACCTCACGCCGTATGTCGACACTCTCCGCCGCGAACTCGCGGTGGCCGCCGAAGCCGGCGGGGACGATGCCCGCGAGCTGGCCGAGCGGCTCACCGCTCCGCTGGAGTCGGCGACCCGTCTGATCATGCTCAATGTGCTCTCCGCCGCGATGGACGAGATCACCCGCGAGCTCGCTCCCGGCTCGGTCGACGTGCGGCTGCGCGGGCTGGACCCCGACTTCGTGGTGACGCCGCCGTCGGCCGGCGGCGGCCCCATGGAAGCGGAAGGGTCGCCCGTCGAACCGTTCAGGGCGCAGGCGCCTGCCGACGGCGAGGAGGGTGGCACCGCCCGCGTCAATCTGCGTCTGCCGGCTCACCTCAAGGCGCGTGCCGAGGAGGCCGCGAGCCGCGAGGGCCTGTCGGTCAACGCATGGCTGGTGCGGGCCGTGTCGGCCGCGGTCGACGGCGGCACCCGGCCGCGTACGACGGAGAAGACCCGCACCATCGGACAGAGCTTCACGGGCTGGGTGCGCTAGCCGCGCCCCGCCCGCACCACTTCACCCGCACTACTTCATCCACAGCACTTCATCCACAGCAGTTCACTCACACCACGTCCCACCAGCGGGGACGGTCCAAGGACTCATGAGGACGGGACAGTCATGCCTTCTTTCGACACCCCCGAACCGATCTCGGTCACCGCACGCGTGGAGGCCGGTTCCATCCAGTTCAGCGCGGGCGACCGCCTCGACACCGTCGTCGAGGTCCGGCCCCGCGACCCGAAGAAGGACCAGGACGTGCGGACGGCCGAGCAGACCGAGGTCACGTACGCGAGCGGCGTACTGACCGTCAGGACGCCCAAGCAGCGCTATCTGTTCGGCCGCACCGGCACCGTCGACATCACGGTCGACCTGCCCACGGGCTCGCGCGTCGACATGACCGGCGCCTGGGCCCAGATGCTCGGCGAAGGCCGGCTCGGCGAGGTCCGGGTGAAGACCTCGTCCGGCGACGTCCGCCTCGATGCGACCGGGCCGCTCCAGCTGACCGCCGCCCACGGCTCGATCACCGTCGACCGGGTCGAGGGCATGGCCGAGATCACCACCAGCTCCGGCAGCCTGCGCGTCGGCCTCGTCGACGGCCCCGCCGTCCTGAAGAACTCGCACGGCAGTACGACCGTCGGTGCCGCGACCGGCGACCTGCGGGTGAGCGGCGCCAACGGCGACATCGACATCGCGCGCGCCGAGGGCTCGGTCACCGCCACCACCGCCCATGGCACCCTCCGCGTGGGCGAAGTGGCCCGCGGCGCCGTCCAGTTGGAGACCTCCTACGGCGCCATCGAGGTCGGTGTCCGCGAGGGCACGGCCGCCTGGCTCGACGTCAGCTCGGACTCCGGCCAGGTGCGCAACACGCTCACCGCGTCCGAAACCCCGGAGGAGACCGAGGACACCGTCAAGGTCCGCGCCCGGACCCGCCACGGCAACATCGACGTCCGCCGCGCCAAGGTCTGAGCACCGGACCCGCCAACTCGCCCCTCGCCTCAGTCACTTCACTCTTCGAAACCCCAGTCACTTCACCTTTCGAAACCCCAGTCACTTCACCCTTCGAACGGGGGCCTCCATGCCTTCTTCTGTCATGCCCACGCCCAGGCGGGCGGGCGGTCCGCAGCCGCCCGCCGCCATCTCCACGATCGGTCTGTGCAAGTCGTACGGCGACAAGACCGTCCTCGACGGCATCGATCTGCGGATCCCGGCCGGGTCCGTGTTCGCGCTGCTCGGACCCAACGGTGCCGGTAAGACCACCGCGGTGAACATCCTGTCCACGCTCATCGCTGCCGACGGCGGACACGCTCAGGTCGCGGGGCACGATGTCGCCACATCACCGGACGGGGTGCGCGCCGCGATCGGCGTCACCGGGCAGTTCTCCGCCGTCGACGGGCTGATCACCGGCGAGGAGAACATGGTCCTGATGGCGGACCTGCACCACCTCTCCAAGCGCGAGGGGCGGCGCACCGCCGCCGAGCTGCTGGAGCGGTTCGATCTCACCGAGGCCGCGAAGAAACCCGCCGCCACCTACTCCGGCGGCATGAAGCGCCGACTCGACATCGCCATGACGCTCGTCGGCAACCCGCGGATCATCTTCCTCGACGAGCCGACCACCGGCCTCGACCCGCGCTCCCGCCACAGCATGTGGCAGATCATCCGGGAACTCGTCTCGGGCGGCGTCACCGTCTTCCTCACCACCCAGTATCTGAAGGAGGCCGACGAGCTGGCCGACCGCATCGCGGTGCTGAACAACGGCAAGATCGTCGCCGAGGGCACTGCCGAGGAGCTGAAGCGGCTGATCCTCGGCGGACACGTCCGGCTCCGTTTCACCGACCCGGGCGCGTACCGGAGCGCCGCCCTCGCGCTGCGCGAGGTCACCCGGGACGACGAGGCGCTGGCGTTGCAGATTCCCAGCGACGGCAGCCAGCGCGAGCTGCGTTCCCTTCTCGACCGGCTGGACGCGGCCGACGTCGAGGCGGACGAACTGACCGTGCACACCCCCGACCTCGACGATGTGTTCTTCGCCCTGACCGGCAGCAGCGTGCCGGCCAAGACCGGCCGGCCCGGCCAGCCCAAGGAGGATGTCCGATGAGCTCCCTCTCCCTCGCCGTGCGCGACTCGTCCACGATGCTGCGGCGGAATCTGCTGCACGCGCGGCGCTACCCGTCCATGACACTGAATCTGCTGCTCACACCGGTCATGCTGTTGCTGCTCTTCGTCTACATCTTCGGCGATGTGATGAGCGCCGGCATCGGGGACGGTGGGGCGGGCCGGTCCCAGTACCTGTCGTATCTCGTCCCGGGCATCCTGATGCTGACCATCGGCGGCACCACGATCGGCAGCGCGGTGTCCGTCGCCATGGATATGACCGAGGGCATCATCGCCCGCTTCCGTACGATGGCGATCCACCGCGGGTCGGTGCTCATCGGGCACGTCGTCGGCAGCGTGTTGCAGTGCGTGCTGAGCGTGGTCCTCGTCGGCGCCGTCGCCGTGGCCATCGGGTTCCGAGCCACGGATGCCACCGCCCTGGACTGGATCCTGGCGGTGGGGCTGCTGGCGCTCGTCTCCCTGGCGCTCACCTGGATCGCGGTCGGGATGGGCCTGTCCAGCCCGAACGCCGAGGCGGCCAGCAACAACGCCCTGCCGTTGATGGTCCTGCCGCTCCTCTCCAGCGCCTTCGTCCCGGTCGACGCGATGCCGGGCTGGTTCCAGCCGATCGCCGAATACCAGCCGTTCACCCCGGCCATCGAGACGCTGCGCGGGCTGCTGCTCGGCACCGAGATCGGCCACAACGGATGGCTGGCCGTCGGCTGGTGCCTGGGGCTGGCCGTGCTCGGCTACCTCTGGTCCAAGTCGCTGTTCAACCGCGACCCGCGGTAGCGGGACAGGATGGATTGGTCAGCAGTCTGAAGGGCCACGGCCCGCAGCTCGTCCCACTCCAGGGCGAACTGCGGGCCGTCTCCCGTCCAGGGCGAACTGCGGGCCGTCTCTCGCGGCATCTGGTCGCCCGTCCTGGCCGATCGGGGACTGGCGGGAGCACGTCGACGGGCGGGGGTGCGTCGACGGGCGGGGGCGCGCCGCGGTGCTCACCTACCTGGAGCACGGCCGACGAAGCACCTGACGACACGCCAGGTACAGCCTGCTGTATTGGACTTGGGGCACCAACGGCAATGATCTCCACGCGCCGCACTGGTCAGCTGAGCACATCACGTCAGCCCCTCCGAAAGGAACCGCGGTGAGCTCCTACGTCCCCGTAACCCCCGGCGTCACACCGACCCCGCCCGCCCCGCAGCAACCCACGGGTCTGCGCCGCAGCGTCCGCCGCCGCCCCTTGACCTGGTTCTTCGCACTCGCCTACGGGTTGAGTTGGGTGGCCTGGACTCCCTACATCCTCTCCCACAACGGCATCGGCGTCTGGGACTTCACCTTCCCCGGCGGCGAGGCCGGATCTCAACTCCTCGGTATCCTGCCCGGTGCCTACCTCGGGCCGATCACTGCGGCCCTCCTCGTCACCGGCTTCGCCGAAGGACGCGCGGGTCTACGGACCTGGCGGACCCGCATGACGAGGTTCAAGGTCGGCTGGCGCTGGTATCTGGTGGTCGTCCTCGCGGTGCCGGTTGCGCTGATGCTCGCCTCGGCCGCGCTGGCCGGCCGCGCGCCCGAACTGCCGTCCGCCGCCGTCCTCGTCGCCTACCTGCCCGCCCTGCTCGCCCAGATGCTCACGACGGGCCTTGCCGAGGAGCCCGGCTGGCGCGAGTTCGCCATGCCCCGCATGCAGAACCGCTTCGGCGCCCTCACCGCCACCGCCGTCGTAGGCGTCCTGTGGGGTGGCTGGCACCTGCCGCTGTTCCTCACCGACTGGGGCGGCGGACCGGATGTGGCGCTGATCGATCCTGTGCTGTTCGTCGCCACGACCGTCGCTTTCAGCGCGGTGATGACCTGGGTGTTCAACAAGTCCGGCGAGAGCATGCCGCTCGTGATGCTCCTGCACTGCGGCGTCAACAACTACATCTCCATGGCATGGTCCGACATGTTCCCCGGCCAGACTCGCGCCGACGCCTCCCACGCCTTCCTGCTCGCCTCGGCCGTGGCGGCCCTGATCCTGCTGATCGCGACACGAGGACGGCTGGGTCAGCCCAAGCCCGCGGTAGTCGACTGACCGCTTCATGCGAGTTTTATGTGAGTCACCGGCCGCGTTGGGCGGCGTCGGCGCGGCCCGCCCACGTCAGGGGCCCGCCGTTCCCATGGGGCGTTCATGTTCGCGCAGACGCGGCTCAAGTCGGCGGTCGACGGTGGAGCGGTGCTCGCGGCAGTCGCGCGCACCGTTCCACCGTCGGTTCTGGAGAGCCCTGATGATCGAAGTTCGTGGCCTGACCAAGCGCTACGGTGAGGTCCTCGCCGTGGATGAACTGACCTTCACCGTCCGTCCCGGGGAGGTGACCGGCTTCCTCGGGCCCAACGGCGCAGGCAAGTCGACGACGCTTCGCATGATCCTCGGCCTGGACGCCGCCAGTTCGGGCACCGCGACCGTGGGCGGGCGGGCGTATGCCGCGCAGCCCGCGCCGTTGCGGGCGGTCGGGGCGTTGCTTGACCCGGGGGCGGTGCTGCCCAGCCGCACCGCGTACCACCATCTGCTGGCGCTCGCGGCCGGCAACGGGATCCCGCGCAGCCGGGTGCACGAGGCGCTGGCCGAGGTGGGCCTGGAGAAGGTGAGCCGACGCCGGGCGGGAACGTACTCCCTCGGTATGCGCCAACGGCTCGGCATCGCCGCGGCACTGCTGGGTGATGCGCCGGTGCTGGTCTTCGACGAGCCCCTCAACGGGCTGGATCCGGAGGGCATCGTGTGGATCCGTACCCTCATGCGGAAGATGGCCGCCGAGGGACGCGCCGTGCTGATGTCCAGCCATCTGATGAGCGAGATGGAACGGACCGCCGATCACCTCATCGTCATCGGCCGCGGAAAGCTGATCGCCGATACGACGATGAAGGATTTCATCGAAGCGCATTCCGAGCGCGTGGTCCTGGTGCGCACTCCGCAGGCCGAGGCGCTGCGCCGGATGCTGGCCACGGCCGTGGACGTGCGCGCGGAGGGCAGTGACACCCTGGTGGTGACCGGTCTGGAAACCGCCGGGATCGGGGCCCTGGCGGCTGCCGGCGGTGTGGAACTGCACGAGTTGTCGCCGCGCCAGGTCTCGCTGGAGCAGGCGTTCATGGATCTGACCCGTGACGCGGTGGAGTACCAGGCCGAGAAGGAGACGAGCCGATGAGCCGCATCCCCACACGGCCTCGACCGAAGACGAAGAAGACGAAGAAGACGAAGAAGGCGACGGAGGCGACGACGGCCACGACGGCCACGAAGGTGATAAAGGCGAAGCGTTTCACGCGCCGCGCCCAGCCGGCCTCGTCGAGCGACGCGCGGGCACACAAGGCGACCTTCTGGCGTTGCCTGCACGCCGAATGGATCAAGATCCGTACCATGCGGTCGACGCTGTACGTGATCCTGGGCACCCTGGCGTTCTGCATGGGACTCGCCGCGTTGAACGGCTCGTCCGCGGGCAGTGAATTCGCGAGCATGACACCCGCCGACCAGTCCGCCTTCGACCCCCTGGCCACCAGCCTGCGCGGCTATCTGCTCGCGCAGATCGCCCTCGGTCTGCTGGGTGGCCTGGTCATCACCTCCGAATACGGCGCGCGCACGATCGTCAGCACGCTGACGTCCGTCCCGCACCGGGCCCGGGTTCTGGCGTCCAAGGCCGTGGCCTTGACGGTCGTGACCCTGCCGGTCGGCATCCTCGTGTCGCTCGCCGGGTTTCTGGTCGGGCAGGCGTCGCTGGCCGGGGCGGGCGCCCCGCACCTGTCGCTGTCCGGCGGCCCGGCGCTGCGCGGCATCGTCGGCGGTGGCCTGTATCTGGCGCTGGCCGGGCTCTTCGGACTGGCTCTGGGCACCGTGATCCGCAGTACGACGGCCACGGTGACGACGCTGTTCGGTGTGATGCTGATCGTCCAGGCGTTCGCACCGGCGCTGCCCGGTGCGGTCGGCGACTGGGTGTCGAAGTACTGGCCGCCGATGGCCGGCGGGCAGATCATCACCGCCTACCACGATCCCGCCCTGCTGGGCCCCTGGGCGGGTTTGGGTGTCATGGCGGGTTGCGTGGCCGTTCTGACGGCGGCGGCGTTCACCGTCTTCCGCAAGCGCGACGCGTAGCCGCCCCGGACACTGAGACGCGTAGCAGGCCCGGACATGAGACGCGTAGCAGGCCCGGACACTGAAAGGCAGACGATCACCGGTCGGGGACAGGGGCGATGACGATGGCGATGACACAACGACTGCTGCTGGTGGAGGACGATCCCACCCTGCGTGAGCTGCTGTCAGCGAGCCTGCGGCTGGCCCGATTCCAGGTGATCCCGGCCGAGACCGGCGCGCAGGCGCTGGACGCGGTCCGCGGCCAGCACCCCGACCTGATCGTCCTGGATGTGATGCTGCCCGACATCGACGGCTTCGAGGTCGCCCGCCGGTTGCGCGAACGGCGCCCCGCCCAGGCAAACGGCCACCCGCCGATCCTCTTCCTCACGGCGCGGGACGCGGCCGAGGACCGCATCAGCGGACTGCGGGCCGGCGGAGACGACTACGTCACCAAGCCGTTCAACCTCGAAGAACTCATCCTGCGTATCCAGGCGGTGCTGCGCCGCACCAGTGGACGCCAACCAGACGGCCGCCTGGTCGTGGGCGAGCTGGAACTGGACCCCGACAGCCACCTGGTGACCCGGAGCGGGCAGCCGGTGCAGCTGTCCCCGACCGAGTTCAGCCTGCTGCGCGTGCTGATGGAGAACGCCGGGCAGGTCCTGTCCAGGGACCAGCTCCTGGAGCAGGTCTGGCGCTACGACTTCGGCGGCGACGACTCGATCGTCGCCTCCTACATCAGCTACCTGCGCCGCAAGATCGACACCGGTGAGCCGAAGCTGATCCACACGGTGCGCGGCACCGGCTATGTGCTGCGCAGGCCCCGCCCGTGACGGCGGCCACGGCTCGCGGCCCGCTCAGGCGGCTGTCGCTGGGCGGGCGTCTGCTGGCCGGCTGCCTGCTGCTGGTCGTGGCCGCCCTGCTCGCCAGCAACGCCCTGCTCGTCACCCTGCTCGAACGTCAGCTGGTGCACCAGTTGGACATCCGGCTGCACACCGCCGCCACGGTGGCAGCGCGCCTGCCCGACCTGTCCGTGGTGCCTGGGGATGCGGCACCGTCGCAGGTGCGCGATGCTGTGGAGCGCGAGCTGACCGGCGACGTCTACGTCGCCTACTTCGATGCCGACGGCCGCGTCCGGCACACCCTGCGGCCGGCCACGGGCAGCGTCCCACGGCTGCCGGTCCTCACTGCTTCGACGACCGCCGCCCGCGGGGGACAGCCCTTCCAGGCCCCGGCGAAGGACGGCAGCCGTGACTGGCGGGTGATCGCCGTCCCCTTCGATGCCGCCCGGCAGCGGTCGGCGGGGCCCGCATCAGAGGGCAGCGTCGTCGTGGCCGGCTCCCTGACCCAGGTCAGCTCGACGATCCGGCACCTCGGCGTGCTGATGCTGGTGGTCGACTTCCTGGTGCTCGCCCTCCTCGGGGCCATCGGATGGTTCGCCGTGCGCGCCGGGCTGCGACCCTTGCGCCGTATCGAGACGACCGCCGCGGCCATCGCGGGCGGCGATCTGTCCAGCCGCGTCCCGCACCTGGCCTCCACCCGCACCGAACTGGGCCGCCTGTCCACCGCCCTCAACGGCATGCTGGACCGCATCGAGGCCGGAGACGCCGCGCGCGCCGCAACGAACGAGCGCATGCGTACGTTCATCGCGGACGCCAGTCACGAACTGCGCACCCCGCTGTTCGGCATCAAAGGCTTCACCGAGCTGTACCGCATGGGCGGCATGCCCGAACGCACCGACGTCGACACCGCGATGAACCGCATCGAACGTGAGGCGGCCCGCCTCGTCCGCCTGGTCGAGGACCTTCTGCTGCTCGCCCGCCTCGACGAGGACGCCGCCGACGGCGGCGCGCAGCTGCCGCTGCGCCGCACCCCCATGGACCTGCGCACCCTGGCCGCCGACGCCCTGAACGACCTGCGCGCCCTCGATCCGCAGCGCCCGGTGACCCTGACCGGCCCCGGCGGCGGCCCGCCTCGCGGCGCCCCCGTCCTCGGCGACGAGGCCCGCCTACGCCAAGTGACCGCCAACCTCGTCGGCAACGCCATCGCCCACACCCCGCCCGGCACTCCGGTACGCATCGGTGTCGGCACCCAGGACGGTAGAGCGGTCCTGGAGCTGTCCGACGAAGGGCCGGGCATGTCACCGGAACAGGCAGCCCACGTATTCGACCGCTTCTACCGCGCGGACAACGCCCGCGGTCGCACGCCGACCGGAGGAGCCGGTCTCGGACTGTCCATCGTCCACTCCCTGGTGACCGCCCACCACGGCCGCGCGGAGGTCCGCACCGCCCCCGGGCGGGGCGCCACCTTCCGCATACTGCTGCCTCTCCACCCCGACAGACCTGACGAGACTCCCTGAACGGGACTCTTGCCGCTGTGCGAGCGGGTACTAACCGGCAGCTCCGTCGTCGCCTCCCGCCTGCTGCCGCAAGTAGGCAAGGTTGTGGCGGGCGGAGCGGGTACGGGGATGGTCCTCGCCCAACACCCGCACCATGCACGGCAGTAGATCCGTCAACGCCGACGTGGCCCCGGCCGCATCCCCCGCCGCCGCCCGCCACACGGCGAGACCGTGGCGAGTGGCAAGGGTCTCAGGGTGGTCCTCGCCCAGCATCCGCACCATGTGCGGCAGCAGATCGGCGAACGCCGCCGCGGCCCCGGCCGCGTCCCCTGTCTCAGCACGCCACACGGCGAGACTCATACGGGTGTCGAGGGTGTCGGGGTGGTCCTCGCCCAGTACTCGGGTCCGGTCGGTCACCAGGTCGGCGAGTGCCGTCGCGGCTCCGACGGCGTCGCCTGTCCCCCCACGCAGCCGGGCAAGGGCGTAGCGGGTGGTGAGGGTGTGGGGGTGGTCCTCGCCCAGTACTCGGGTCCGGTCGGTCACCAGGTCGGCGAGTGCCGTCGCGGCTCCGACGGCGTCCCCTGTCTCAGCACGCCACACGGTGAGGCCGAAGCGGGTGTTGAGGGTGTCGGGGTGATCGGCGCCCAGCACCCGCACCATGTGTGGCAGCAGTTCGGTCAACGCCGACAGGGCCCCGGCCGCATCTCCCGCCCGGCCACGCCAGTTGGCGAGGGTGTGGCGGGCGGAGAGGGTGTCGGGGTGGTCCTCGCCGAGTACCCGGGTCCGGTCGGTCACCAGGTCGGCGAACGCCGTCGCGGCTCCGGCCGTGTCCCCCGCCCCACCACGCCAGTCGGCGAGACAGTGGCGGGCGGCGAGAGTGTCGGGGTGGTCTCTGCCCAGCACCCGCACCATGTGTGGCAGCAGGTCGGCGAACGCCGCCGCGGCTCCGGCCTTGTCCCCCATCTCCCCAAGCAAATGGGCAAGGACGTAGCGGGCGATGAGGGGGTGTGGGTGGTCTTCGCCCACCGCCCGCACCATACGCGGCAGCAGGTCGGTCAACGCCGACACGGCACCGGCCGCATCCCCCGCCCGGCCGCGCCACAGTGCGCGGCTGCCGCAGGCGCCGAGGGTGTCGGGGTGGTCGGGGCCGAGGTGAGCGGTGAGGGTGTCGGCGAGGCGGTGGAAGTAGTCGCGGGCGGCCGTGACTTGACCGGTCTCGCCGAGACTGACGCCCGCGCGGTACAGCACTTGGTGGACGCCGGGCCGGTGCAGCGCCTGCTCCGCACTCCTGGCGACGGCGGCGGTATTGGCGCGCAGGGCCTGGGCGAGGGCGGTATCGCGTGCGATGTCGGGCCAGGCCGCCAGGAGGGCGTCGGCGGCGGTGCGGGCGAGTGCATCGTGCTGGTCGGGAGCGAGGGTGTCCCGGACGGCATGCTGGATCAACTGGTGGATACGCACGGTCGGGTGCGGGCCGCCGGGAGTGCCGCGGTCGATGAGGCTGAGCCGGCGCAGCGCACTCAGGGCCAGCTGTACCTGTTCGGCCGTGACGGATACTGCGGTGACGGGTTCGGTGGTGACGGGTTCGGCGGTGGCCGGGGCGCTCCGCCCGCCGCCGCGGCGCCAGAGCGCTCGACCGAGCCCCTGGTGTGCCCGGCGGCGTGGCGGAGGTGGGCCTGCGTCGTCGGGTGCGGCGGGGGTGAGGTGGGCGAGGACGGGTTCGCTGGTCAGGACGGTCTCGGGGATGCCGTTGGGGTCCAGGAACGCGGCGAGCCGGAGCAGCGGGCGGGCCAGGCCGGCCGGGCGGAGGGTGTCGGCGCGGTCGATGGACAGGGCCCAGGCGGCGGCCATGCTGTGGGCCTGGCCGTCGGGCAGTGCCTCGGGGACGGCGTCGGCGAGCGTACGGGTACGGTCGGCCAGCAGCGACCGGTAGGCGCTCACGCTGATGCCGGTGTCGATGAGGTAGGCGGCGGCCTGGGACAGGGCCAGCGGCAGCTGGCCGAGATCCTCGGCGAGAGCGGCCAGGTGCCCGTCCGGTTCCTGGCGGTCGTGGGTGGCCAGCGCGGCGGTGAGGTAGGCCAGGGATTCGGCCTCGGTGAACAGGCCGACGCTGATCAGGCGGCGACCATGGCCGGTGAGGGCGGCGTCCTGGCGGCGGGTGGTGACCAGGGTGCGGCCGTGCGGGCCGGCCGGCGGCCACCACCCGCGCAGATCGTCGGGGTCCGTGACGTCGTCGAGCACGATCAGCCAACGGCACGGCTCGGCCTGGGGTTTGGGCTCCAGCCAGGCCACGAACACCTGTGCCGCCGCTTCCGGGTCGGCCGGGTCGGCCCCCAGGACTTCCACGGCAGCCTGCGCGTATCCGGTCACGACCGCCGAGGACGAGCTGGCGGTGATCCAGATCAGCACGTCCAACCGGCCCGTCTGCCAGGCGGTGCGGGCGTAGTCGGCGGCCAGCTGGGTCTTGCCGACCCCGCCCATCCCGGTCAGCACCCGCCCGTGCACGGTGTCCTGCCCGACCAGGACGGCGTCCTCGCCGCCCGTCAGTGCCTCGCGCAGCCGGGCTGCTTCGGCCCGGTGCTGAAAGCACCCTGCGGTGGCCGGGATCGCCCCGACCTGATGCGGCCATGTGGCCGTAGAACGCGGCGGCCCGTAGTGGATGTGCTGCTCGCCCCTGCCCAGGACCGGGCCGGTGAAGACGCTGCCGCGGAAGTCGAGGTGGTCCCCGGCGGTTCCGCCCGAGGGCTGCTGGAAGTCATCGCTCATGGTCACGCCCTGCCGTAGCCGAGGTGCCGGACGCCCCTGCCCGGTACCGGACCGGGGAACGCGCCATGACCGAAGCCATTGCGGTCACCCGCCGCAACCGTTTCGTCTGCGGCACTGTGCGGGAGCCGCACCTGGTCAATGATCATCCGTGGCCCGGCCAACCCCGAAGTCCGGTGGGCCCGCAGGCCAGTTCACCCGGCTTGTCCCTCCAGTCGACCACGTGCCCCACCGCGGTCCGCGGATTCGGCAGCACCCGCCCACCCCCCTCTCAACCCGGCCGAAGATGAGACTTCGACCTTACCCACGCCCAGACGTTCCCACCGCCGATCACGGCTCATGGCGGAACGTCGTCGGTGCCCGTTCCCAGGTGGCTGCGGGCGCCTGTCGTCGGCATGCGGCGGTCAGAACCGGCCAGAGCCGGCCCACGACGACTGGTTCCCGGGCATCTGTTACCAGTTGAGGGCGTCGTCCATGGACTGCTGCCAGTAGGTGACCGTGAGCGAGTCGTCGATGTAGACGCCCTTGGCGGGCAGT
>NZ_JBSGBN010000186.1:0-14454 GCF_053601275.1 Streptomyces sp. NPDC004752
ACCACCGTGCACACCGTCTCCGCCGACCTGGCCACACCGGACGCCCCGGCCGAGATCGCCGACCGGATCCGCAACCTGACCGACCGGGTTGACACCCTGGTCAACAGCGTCGGAACCGCACACTTCGCCTCGCTCGCCGACACCACCACCGACGCGATGCACACGATGTGGCGCCTCAACGTCCAGGTACCCCTGTTGCTGAGCCAGCAGCTGCTGCCCGCCCTCCTGGCAGCCGAAGGGAACATCATCAACATCAGTAGCTACTGGGCCCACAAGATGGTCGCCGGCCGTCCCTCGGCCGCCTACTCCGCCACTCGGGGAGCCCTCAACTCCCTGACCCTGGCCCTGGCCAACGAACTCGGCCCCCAAGGCGTACGCGTCAACGCCATCGCCCCCGGCGCCGTCCGCACCCCCACCTATGAACGCTCCTACCTTGAGCCCATGAGCGCCGAGCAGCGTGACTCCCACGACCGGCAGATCGAACAGTCCTACCCCCTGGGACGCCTGGGCACCGCATCCGACATCGCGGCCGCAGCCGCCTATCTGGCCTCCGCCACCTGGACCACCGGCGCCATCCTCGACGTCGACGGCGGCCTCACCGTCCGCTGACACGGTGCCGCTCATCCGCCCTGGGCCAGGGATGCCAGTCGTGACGTTCGCCTGCGTCAGATTGGCCCTGGTCAGGATCGCGTACGTCAGGAACTATCGTCTTCCCGGGTAAGGGTGTTGAGTTTCCGCAGCTCAGGCATGGTTGTGGTGCCGCTGAGGGAGGCGTGGGCCGTTCTGCGTGACGGGGACGGCAGGGAGGCGGCCGGTGGCTTCGGTGGTGGGCTTGTTGGACGTCGAAACCAGTGGCTGAACAGGCTGCGGGCCGTGGCGACCGGCTGAGATTTTCCAACGCCTGGGTGGCGGATGGTGATGGCGGCTCAGCCCTGCAGGTAGGCGAGTACTGCCAGGATCCGGCGGTTGTCGTCTTCGGACGGTTCGAGTCCGAGTTTGGCGAAGATGTTGAAGGTGTGCTTGCTGACGGTCTTCTCGCTGACGAACATCCGCGCGGCGATGGCGGTGTTGGAGCGGCCCTGGGCCATCAGCGAGAGTACCTCCTGCTCACGCGGGGTCAGCTCCAGCAGGAGGGGGCCGGCCGAGCGGTGGGTGAGGAGTGCGCCGACAACGTCGGGATCCATGACCGTATTGCCGGCGGCGACCTGCCGGACGTTGGCCACGAACTGGCCGACGTCCAGCACCCGGTCCTTCAGCAGGTAGCCGACCGCTCCGGCGCGGTCGGACAACAGTTCCGTGGCGTACAGCTGCTCGACGTACTGTGAGAGCACCACGATGGGCAGGCCGGGGATCTGCTTGCGTGCGTCGATCACGGCGCGCAGGCCTTCGTCGGTGAAGGTCGGAGGCAGCCGCACATCGACGACCGCGACGTCGGGCCGGTGGGTGGTGAGCGCTCTGATCAAGGAAGGGCCGTTGTCGACGGCTTCGACGACCTCGAAGCCGTTGGCCTGGAGGATCCTGATCAGGCCCTCCCGGAGCAGGGCGAGGTCTTCGGCTATGACAAGGCGCAAGGCAGCGACATCCTTATCTCGGTGGGTCCGCCGGGCGGACTGTCGGCGGTCAGAGTGCCGTCGAAGGCTCCCAGACGGCGCGCCACGCCCCGCAGGCCGGTGCCGCCGTCGAGAGTGGCACCCCCGCAGCCGTCGTCAAACACCAGCATCGTCAGCGACCCCGCCGTTGTGCCCGGGTGGGGCGTGAACTCCACGGTGATCCGTATGTTCCGGGCGCGAGCGTGTTTGATGGCGTTCGTCAGGGCCTCGGCGATGGCGAAGTAGGCCGCCGACTCGACCGGCGCGGGCAGTCGTCCCGGCAGGCGTGTCACCAACGTCGTCGGTATCGGGTTGGCCAGGGCCAGGGCCTGCAGGGCGCCGTCCAGGCCGCGGTCCGCGAGTACCGGTGGATGGATGCCGCGTACCAGGTCCCGCAGTTCTGCCAGGGCATTGGCCGTCGATGCGCGGGCCTCGGCCAGGAGCTGCTGGACAGCCTGCGGATCGTCGGGGAGGAGTTGTTCGGCCAGGCCCAGGCTCATGCCCAACGACACCAGTCGGGCTTGTGCGCCGTCGTGCAGGTCCCGTTCGATCCGGCGCAGTTCGCCGGCCTGGGTGTCGACGGAGGCCAGCATGTAGGTCGCGTCGGTGCGCTGCCGCCCACAGGCCTTGACCAGGCCAGCGTCCTTCGCCCGTGCCAGCGCGAGATCGAACAGGGCGTCGGCACGGCCGCACTCGGCCAGCCTGTCGCGGAAGTCGGACAGAACGCTGTGATGGAAGCCGGGATCGTCCAACTCCAGGGCGAGGCGAGGGCGTACTTGACGTCGATGCGGCAGCGCACCGCCTCGGCCGCCTGCCGGTCCGAAAGGTTCAACAGGAGCTGCAGCGCGCTTACCGTGGCGAGCTGGCCAGGGACAGCCCCGGCCGCCCGTCGCGCGGGTACCAGGCGACAAAATCCTCATCACGCCACAGCCCGTCCAGCCGGTCACGGACCCACATCGCGGTCGTCCCAGCGGGATTGCTCGCCCGCGCCACCTGCGCAGTTAACGAAGGGACTTGCTCACCGGGACGGGGGCGCAGCGACACCGACTCACCCCAGGAGGACGAACGACCTTCGAAACCAAGCCGATCCTGCCCGACGATCACGCCATCGCGCCGGGGAATCTCAAGATCACCGACAGAGTCTCTCACTGAAGCGGATTGCCTCCAACCCGGCCAAGGTGGGGCGGATCGAAGGCAATGGGATGCAGGGCACGTTGAGATCTGTTCAGTGACGCGTCGTTGTTCTCATGGTTCTGGGCGGACGGTCGGTGATGCCGCACTGTTCTTCCAGTACCTCGTGAAGGATTGTTACGATGTCCGTAGCGCCGTGTGAACCGCTCAACGAAAGTTCAGGGAGGGGCTGCCGGTGCGTGAGAACATGTTCCAAGGCGGAGGAGCACGCCTCCATGAGCTGAGTCGTACTCTCTGTCCCGTTACCGGTTGCCGAGATGATCTGCCGGTACATGTAACGCAGCGCGGAGTCCTCGCCACCACCGGCCCGTTCTTGCATCACCTTGCGCGGGTCGATGATCTCTTCCGGCCAAGGCACGATGATGCCGGGATCCGCTACTTCAGAAACCTCTGAATGAGTCATGAGATGGCTGAGGTTCTGAGGCGGAAGAACAACCGCAGGTTTCCCCATCGTTGTGATTTCCAGGAGAGTTCCCCGACCAGGGGAAGTAGCGATCGTATCCGCGTCCCTGAGCTCCTGAAGAAACCTTTCGTGCGACAGTCGCCCGCCGGAGATCTTCAAGCCGATCAGTTTCTCCAACTGTAGAGGGAGTTCAGATGGCTCTACGTTTCCGGCAATTATGACCTCATGGAATCCATGCTGCTTGAATGCGCGCAGCATGGGATCCACCACCAGCTGGAGATACCCATCAATACTCTCGGACGTGCTGCAGGGAGATTCCAGTCCGCCGAGGCATAGGATCGCTCTGCCGTTCCCCTTCTTGGCAGGGGAGTTGTCGAACGGGCCGACCACGATACCACCTACCCAGCGAAGCCTGTCGATTCCACGCAGCACGGGCCAACTGGGCCTAGGTAGAGACCGGCAGAGCTGCGCGCAGTATCTCGTGACGTGGCGTGGTATGTACCCGCGCTCGGTCCAGACGTCGGGGTTGGTGTCCACATAAATGACAGGGCATCCAGCAGCTTCCAGCCTGGTAGCGAGTCTGGCGTTGAGAACGACCACAGCGGCCGCGACATTCCGCCTTTTCAACTCTCGGTGAAGATTCACCTCGTCGAGACCGTCGGTCTCCATCCAGGAGGAAACATCCTGGCCCTCCAGAACGGGGCGCCCCATGTGTGTATCCAAGCCGATGAAATCGATGGATTTCCCGTAACGAAGGCGGGCGGCACGATGAATCGTGCCCAGCAGGCCCACGCTTCCCCACCCGAACCCGTCACCAGCGATCGCGATTGAGGGGCGATGATGGGGTTCAGACCCTGTGGTGTGCGGCAGCAGAGAACTGCTCGGGCTCATTCTGTTCCCCCAGTAATCGTGGATTTGGTGGGAATGTTGCCCACCCGATGCGACCACGCGCGGTACAGGCTCGCATAGATCGCATTGTGGTGCAGCAGCTCGCTGTGCGTCCCGGCGCCGACCAACCTCCCCTGGTCGAAGACGAGGACGTTGTCGGCTGCTGTTGCGGTGGACAAACGGTGCGCAATGACGATCGATGTGCGATCCTGCGTCAACCGGTTGAACGCCTCCTGAATCCGCAGCTCGGTCTGTGGGTCCACGGCCGAGGTCGCCTCGTCGAGGACCAGGAGGTCCGGTGCGGCTGCATGGGCCCGGGCGATTGCAACGAACTGGCGCTCGCCGGCAGAAAGTGCCTCGCCGCGTGGGCCGACCTGCGTGGCGACGCCCCGAGGCAGGTCGCCGAGCCAATCGCTCAATCCAAGTGCGGCGAACAGGTCTTCGATCTCAACGTCAGTGAGCTCCGGTGCTCCATAACGCACGTTGTCGGCAACCGACGCGTCGAAGAGGAAGACGTCCTGCGGCACCATCACCGCACGACCTTGAAGGGCCTCGTGCGGTTGGTGAGCCATGTCCACTCCGTCGAGCAGGACGCGACCGGCTGTGGGGTCGATCAGCCGTACGGCCAGATATCCGAAGGTCGTCTTTCCTGATCCCGTCTGACCGACCACGGCCACGCGGCTGCCAGCGGTGATTTCCACGTCGATCTGCTGCAACGCGGCGCTGCTGTCGGGGTAGACAAAGGCCACATCCTCGAACCGCACTTCGACCGGGCCCGATGATCGAGTGCCCGCTCCCACCGTCGCCTGGGGGAGTCGGCCCTCGATGTCGATAACCGCGAGGACGCGGCGCCACGTGGCGAGGGCGTTCTGGGTCTCAGTGAGCATTTCGACTCCCATCTGGGCGGGAGTGATGAGGAGTGTAGCGAGGAACAGAATGGCAGTGAGTTCGCCGATGGTCAGATTCTCCGCGTCTATCAATGCCGCGCCGACCACCACGATGGCCAAAACCACCAGTGCCGCAATGACCTCGCTGACAGCCAGTGCCATGGTGGTCAGCCGCTGCGCTCGGATTTTGCTGGCGACGAGGCTGTCCACGGACCTCACGGTTCGGGCCACCACTCGCTTGCGGACCCGGGGCGTGGGCAACACGGGCAGACTTGCCAATGCCTCTGATACCTGGGTCATCAGCGCTGCGACACGTTCGCGGACGGTGCCGAAGAGCGAAGCCATACGTGACTGTGCCCGGCGCAGCGTGAGGAAAACGGTCAAGAAACAGAGCCATACGACGAGTGTGAGTTGCCACGAATAGCAGGCCATGACCACCGTCGTCAAGAAGACCTGCAAGAGACTCATCAGCAGAGTCAGGCCGTTGTGCTGCACGAATGACATAAGCGTGTCCACGTCACCTGTGACTCGACTGACGAGTGCGCCGCGCGACTCTGCCTGGAGCCGCAGCATCGTCAGCTCATGGATGTGCCGGAACACCCTTACCCGGGTCTCGGCCAGTCCTAACTCGGCGTTGGTAATCAGGCGCAACTCCATGAGATAGCCGATGGCTGACGAAAAGAGGATGCCGACAGCAGCCGCGGCGATTAGAGCACTTATCACTCTTGTGTCCGGATGAGTTGCTCTTGCGGTTTTGTCAACCACGAGCTGAATCGTCACCGGCAGGATCAAGCGGCCGGCAGTGGAAATGACTGCCAGCAAGAGGGTCCAGCCGAGACCCTTGGTGAACGCTGAGGAAAGGGTGATGCCGCGGCGCAGTACTGAACCAGCAGACTCTGGGGGAGTCATCTTCAACGCCACCTCTAGCAAGCGCTTACGGTGTAGGCCAGCATCGAAGCTAGATGGAAACTCGGAGCCAGTCAAGAGGTCAAGAGGTTGATCAGAGGCTTATGGATCAAGTAGGCCAAAAAGAGCCATATAGGTGTGGCGCTGGCTTGATGAAAGCGCTTGTGGGTCGCCAGAACCCGGTGTTAGGTTAGATCCGCCTGTGAAAGCGCTTCACCCGTGTTGTCGTGAAGGTATTTCAATACCGTTTACTCCGATACCTCCAATCGAGGTCTTGCTGAGTCCAGAAACACGTCTGCAAGGGCCCGGGGAATCACCAGTCGGAGCATATTCTCGCTGCCATTTTGCGTTACCGCGAGGAATTTTTCGCCGAGCTAGAGAGGCCTTGATATGCCGCTGCCCCCTACCAATCGCGATCCCTGGTCTCACACCACCAGTGCGCGAGGGTTTCAGTGCGATGAGTTGGTATCCGCGCTGCAGAAGTACATCCGGCGTGGAAACCTCGATGAGGCACTACTGATCGCGAGGGAGATGTACGAGACCGGTCCTGAACTCGAGCAGCATCTGTGGACCCGACTCATGGTGATTTCGTCATCTGACTGCGGTGACGGAACATTTCTGCAGACGCCGATAGTTGAGTCGTTGCATCGGGTGTGCATGCGTATGCCTCGCGGCACCGGCGAGCGTTGGCTGTTCATCGCCCAGGCCGTTCGGTACCTGGCCACCTGTACCAAGGACATGACCACGGACGAGATCTGCATGTGGAGTCGCCACGTCATGAATAAGGGCCTGCGCGAGCCGGTGATTCCGAGCTACGCAATCGACATCCACACCGCCAAGGGACAAGAACTGGGCAGGGGTGTCGCTCACTTCCTGGACGAAGGCACCTATATTGAGAACCCCTATGCCGGCGCGGACCACACCTTCGGCGACCGAGTCCGCGAGATTGTCGCGCGCGGCGAGTGGGAGTGAGCGCATGCGGATTACCTTCCTCGGTCACGCAGGACTCGAAGTCGAGGCAGCACGGTTCCGCTTAGTATGCGATCCCTGGTTCGCCGAAAGCGGGGCGAATCTGGGCTCATGGCACCCCTATCCGCGCAACGATCACCTGGACATTCCCGCCTTGCAGGCTGCGGACTGGGTGGCAATCTCCCACGAGCATCTGGACCACTTTGACCCCGAGTTCCTTGCGAGCCTGGACGAGCACACCCAGGTACTCATCCCGCGGTACCCAACGAGACGATTCCGTGACTGCCTAACCGCGGCCGGAGTGAAGCGGATTATCGAGATCGAGCCTTGGCGTCAGTTTCCCCTGGACAACGCGGGCTCCTGGCTGACTGTCATTCCCGAGGCATCCCCCATGTTCCACGACTCGGCGTTCCTGCTCGTCTCTGATGGCCGATCCTTACTCAACTGCAACGACGCCAAGTTGACTGTCACCCAGGCCCGCAAGGCGAAACACATTGCCGGAGGCAGACTCGACCTGATGGGGCTGCAGGCTTCTTTAGCCGCGTGGCACCCGATGGCCTACGACAGCTATTCGTCCGAAGATATCGCGCGGATCTCTTGGCAGAAGAAGCAGGCCAAGTTCCGGGCAGTCGCGCGTTTGGTTCGCGGTACGGCGCCGGATCTAGCCGTGCCCTTCGCCGGGCCCCCCTGCTTCCTGGACGATGAGCTGCGCCAGTTCAACTGGGTGCTCGAACGTGGTGCGGCGGGCGCCTACGCGGACCCGGAGGAGTCCGCTGCCTGGCTGACCGAGAAAGTACCCCAGCAACGTTGGGCGACGTTCAAACCCGGCGACTGTCTCGATCTCTCGAAAGGGGCGATCGAACGCGACCCCTTATCGGAGGCATTTGACTACGCCGATCGTGGCATGTACATAGCACGCTACGCGGCTGATCGCCGCGACGCGGTCCATGCGGTCCACGCCGCTTACCCCGACCCGCCCCCCAGCCTCTACGAGCTGTTCACGGCTCACTTCACCTGGCTCGGCTCTCTCAGCCAGCACTTCAACCAGAGAGTCGACATGACTGTGAGGTTCGAGGTGGCAGGACCGCACGGCGGCGTCTGGGATGTCACGTTTGCATCTGAAGGGGTGACCGTAGGCATAGGCCTTGTCGACGTGCCGAGTTGTGTGCTGAAGGTCGCCGGCCGCTGGCTGTTGCCCGTCCTTACCGGAGACGTGACCTGGGAGTCGCTCATGCTGTCCTTGCGCATGCGCTTCTGGCGCGACCCCGACGTCTACAACGACTACTTGATCGGGCTGTTCAAGCATGCCGATGAAACAGCATTGCGCGCCGTGGAGGAGTACGACAAAGGCCGTGACGAAACCGAGACCATCGTGGTTACTGATGCGGGCGGTGCGCGATTCGAAGTCGGGCGCTACTGCCCTCACTCGGGGGAGGACCTAGCCACGGGCAGCGTTCTGGACGACCGGCGACTCACCTGCCTACGGCACGGATTCACCTTCGACCTCAACACCGGTGCATGTGTCAACGCCCGGTGTGCGCCGCTGACCACTCGGCAGGTTACTTCTGCGGCCGGGGAGCAGAGGGAGCCATGACCGTCACCCTCTATGACCGCCAGCACTGGCCCGAGGTGCAGGTATGGGCCAGTTACACCGAAACCCCCCTCCCTGATGATCTTGTGCAGAGTGTGCACCTGATAGCTCTCGACCCCGACGGCCACATCGCCGTCTGCCGGGACATCCATGGAGCGGTATTCCTACCAGGCGGCACACGCGAACCCGATGAGTCCATCGACGCCTGCTGTCGACGAGAGATTCGGGAGGAGGCTGGTCTCGAACTCATGGGCACCCCCGTCTGGTTCGGTGCCCATCTCGCCGACGGTTATAAGGCCACTCCCTACAGACCCCACCTACCGCACCCGAGGAAGGCCTGGCTGTGGGGTGTAGCCGACGCGGCGATTTCCGGCCCACCGACGAACCCGGATGGCGCTGAGCAGGTAACCGAAGTCCTGATGCTGCCACTGCCACAGGCCAAGGTCCTGCTCTCCCGGACGAAGCCCTGGTACGGCGAGCTTCTGGACCGGGCCATCCACTTCTACGAACGGAACAGGAGCGATGGCTCACGCCCTCGTAGTTGACACAGACATCCACGGTGTGAACGATGATGCCTTTGCGCTGCACTATCTGTTCACCCACGGGCACTACCCATCCATGATCACCACCTGTTCGGGCAACACGTTGTCCTCTGACAGTGCCGCCGACGCCGAGAGCCTGCTCAAGGCATACCAACTGCAGTTGCCGGGCGGTGTGCAGCAAGGCCCGGACCACCCCATGGGCTGGTCCACCCAGATCCGTGAAGCGCACCGGACAATGCGTCGCGAACATGGGGCGACTCTCCATCTAGGTGAACTGGGCAGTGATCGAGCACTGTCCGAGGCCATGCACTCCCACACCATCGATTACTCCGCATGCCCGCCCGACTCAGAGATCACCTATCTTGCACTTGGGCCGCTGGGGAATCTCAGTGCAGCGCTCGACGCCGGTGTCATCTCTGTCGATCGGATCGACCACCTCGTCTTCTCGGGTGGAGCATTCACTACTGCCGGAAACGTTGGCCCCTACGCGGAGTTTAATGTGTTCGCCGATCCCCTCGCAGCGGCCAAAGTGCTGGGTGCAGGACTGCGCCGCATCACCATCGTCCCCCTGGAAGTCACAGCCAAAGTCACCTATGGGATCGCTGAGTTCGAACGTATCTCAGCCACCACAGCGGTCTTCGCTAAGGACCTCAAGCGCACCAAGCAGGACGAATTTCGCACCAACCCCGACTTTCGCGAGCCGATCTGGGACCTGGTCGCAGCGATCGTGCTGTTCCAGCCAGAGGTGATCCTGCGCAGTCAGCGCGCCACTGTGGCCGTTGACTGCGGGCCGGGCGAGACCCTCGGTGCGACCAGCATTCTCGCCCTCGATTCTGACTCTAGCATCGAGATAGTGCTCGAAGTGGACGAGGATGCCATCCGAAGGATCATGTGCCAGTGCGCTCAAGGAGGCTTACGGTGACTGACCATCTAATCTCCCAAGTCTCGATCGTCATACCTGTGAAAGACGACCCCCTCATCGTTCGCTGTCTGGAATCCGTCGACGAGAACGTCGAGGTTGTGGTCGTCACCAACGGCAGCACTGAGACGTTTGTGAACGATCTCGCCTGCTTCGACAAGTACCCCGTCCAAATGGTGTGCCTGGACAATCCTGGCATCGGTGCAGCCTTCAATGCGGGAGTGGAGAAGGCCAGTGGGGAATACATCCTGCTCATGGATTCGGACTGTGTATTCCTGCCCGGCTCCATCCGCGCGCTTGCAGAGGGGATCACCGGAGGGAACTTCTCCCGGGGGCGCGTACAGTTCAGCAGTCACAGCTGGGCGACGCGTATGACGGCCAGGACGCGGGAATTCACCGAAGACGCGTTGCGGACTGGGCGCCCCAACGCCTATAGTCCTCCGCTGCTCTACCGCAAGAGCGTAATAACGCAGCTCGGCGGCTATCACTTCGATGCGCGGCTGGCCTGGCGCGAAGATCGGGACTTCGAGCTGCGTCGCAGGGCTGCAGGACTGGACGTGAAGTTCGTGTCCGGCGGCGTCGTCGTACACAAAGCGCTGTCGTTCGGTGACGACCTGGCCAGTGTACGGAGCTATGGCGCTGGCCAGTATCACGGGGAAGCGTTGGGGGTCCTGCCCGCCAACTCATGGCGGCATGAGACGGCGAAGGTACTGCGGGCCGTGAAGCGGATAGCTTTCGGTACCGGTAACCCCATTCTGGCCCTGTATCCGATCGTGCGTCGGGTCGCTTTTGTGCAGGGTTACCGTCGCGCACAGCGGGTAGCGAAGGCCACATCATGATTATCGCGACCGATCTCGACGGGACACTAACCGGTGACGGCGACCGCATAACCCCCGAAAATATTCAGGCCATTGAGATGGCGAAGAGGTACGGGGTGACCTGCGTGCTGGCCACGGGTCGGCCCTCGCGGTGCCTGAATCCTGAGCGCGACAGGCTGGATCTGTTCGATGCTGTCATCACATGCAACGGTGCGGAACGGATGCTCACATTCGGGTCGCGCCTGTTCGCCCCGCTGTCTCCGATACACATCAGCGCCGTTGCAGCAGCCCTCCGCGGACACGCGATCGCCGGCGCCTTCGCCTTCGAATTCGGAGAGAGCGTGGGGTTCGAGCCCCACTACGGCGGCTGGCCGGCGAACGACATCGGGACGACGGCGGTTGTAGCCCCCTTCGCGGCCTTGCAAGTCCACGGAGACTGCGGAAGGCTCCTGTTCCTGCCGGACGATGCCGAGTGCGACCAGATTGTGGCACTCCTTGAGGAGGATCTGGGTGAGGCGGTCTCGGTGACGCACTCCAACCCTTTGGGCCGACGAGGCCCGATCGAGATCAGTTCCGCCTCCGCGACCAAAGGTAACGCCCTGGCCGCGTGGTTGAAGGAATCCGGACGCGAGGGTGAGCAGCTCATCGCCTTCGGTGATCAGCTCAATGACCTGTCCATGCTGCGCATTGCTGACCAGGCTTTCGTAGTTGGTCCGGCCCACCCACGTCTCGCAGAGTTGTTTTCACATCTGCCGAACGACGCCGGCACTGGCGTCGCCCGCTACGTGCTGGACGGACTGCTGGCTCCATTTCGAAGGGATTCACATGGCCACTAAGCGAGAGTGCGCAGTTTCGGTCATCGTCACCAGCTACAATTACGCACACTTTCTACGCCGAGCCTTGGTCAGCGTGCACGAGCAGACCGAGCAGGACTTCGAGCTGATCGTCGTGGACGACGGCAGTACCGACGACACTCTGCTGATCGCCCGTGCTTTCACGAGCGAGTATCCGAACCTGTCGGCGACCATTGTGTGCACGGGCAACGGTGGCGTGAGCCGCGCACGCAACCTCGGGATTGCCCTGGCCCGCGGCCGTTACGTCGTGTGTCTTGACGCCGACGACTATTTCGCCCCCACCGCCCTGGAGCGCATGCGGTCCGTGCTGGACTCAGAGCCTGGGATCAGCGTTGTGCGACCAATGCTCCAGATCTTCGGTGATGTGGAGGCTGTCTGGGACTGGATGGTGGTGCCCTATGAGTTCGACAGGCTGTGCCTCAAGAACATCGCCCCCTACTGTGCGATGTTCCGCCGCGATGCTTGGGAGCAAACCGACGGATATGATGAGGACTTGCCCTCGTGGGAAGACTGGGACTTCTGGATTACCATTGCCAAGCACGGGCACCGCATGGGTGCGGTCATGGAGCCACTGGTTCACCACCGGATGAGCCGGGACGGCAAGTTCGCCAGGAATTTGCATCGCCAACTCAAGCTCCTTGCGTCCATCGTGCGCAATCATCCTGAAATCTATGGGGATGAATCGGGAGAGCTCGCCAAAAGAATTCTTTCCGGTGAGAACGTCGATACTGAGCTGGCAGACCCGCCGCACCCCATCTTCGGCTGGTCTTTGTGAACACAGAGCCTCGCCCGTTCCGGCAAGGAATGCGCAGTGTTGGCACGGCGATTGCCATGGAGCCCAGGCTGTTCGCTTTTACCTCGATCGCGAGCGTTGTGTACGCAATCACCGTGGTCGCCGGGGCGCGGGCCATCGGCTACGCCACAGACCACGTAATAGTCCCTGCCGCGCGCGGCCAGTTGGCTGTTGCCTCGACCATGGCCGCTTCAGGGCTCATCGTGACGTTGGCTTTTATCCGCGGCGCAAGCTTTGTTGTACGACGCTATCTGAACGGAGTGTTCCAGTTCAGAGTGGAGGCCGACAGCCGCAGGAAACTGGCGCACTGTTACGTCCTGCTACCCCAGATATGGCACGCACGGCACGATCGCGGCGAGCTGTTGTCGACGATCAACACCGACGTCGACTCCGCCTGGATGCCCCTTTCCCGGCTTGCGCTGGCTTGCAGTGGCAGCTTCATGCTTGTCGGCGCGGTCATCGACATGTATCTCACCGATGTCGTGCTCGCCGTCATCGGAACGCTGTTGTTCCCCGCAATTGGGCTCCTCAACTGGTTCAACCTGAGGATGTCCGCTGTCCTGGCAAAGCGGGTGCAGGCACTGCGGGGAGAGGTCAGCACGACAGCACATGAGAGTTTCGGCGGTGCACTCGTCGTCAAGACGCTTGGGAATGAGGAAGTTGAGGTTGCGCGTTTTGCCCACGTGGCAGGCAGATTGCGCCAGGCAAACGTGGCCCTCGGTCGGGTCGGGGCGTTCTTCGATCCAGCTATGGAGGCCGTTACTGCACTCGGTGTGCTGGCAGTGCTATGGGTAGGCATCCTTCGGATCAATGGGGGCGGCCTGGGCATCGGCGAGTTGGTTCACATGACCTATCTCATCACCGCTATCGCTTTCCCCCTGCGATCAATTGGTTGGTTCGTCAGCGCCTTCTCTCAGAGCACAGCTGGCAGAGAGCGCATCCAGGCCGTTATCACCGAACCTGTCCCTGCTTCGCCTGACCCTCTGGTGGCTCATACCGGGTCGCGGCAAACCATCGAACCTGCACTGGTGATACGCAATGTATCCTTTGCCTATCCCGGTGCCGACGAACCAGCAGTAACCGGGGTCGACTTCTCCGTGCCCACGGGTGCCACCGTCGCCCTCGTCGGAGCAACCGGAAGCGGCAAGTCCACACTTGCCCAGTTGGTTGCCGGTTTGTGGACGCCCAGCACTGGTTCGATAGAGATCTACGGGAGTCCTCCCGCCTGCCGCCTCGACGAACTGGCCTATGTACCCCAGCACGCCTTCCTTTTCCGGGAAACCGTGCGATTCAACATCACGCTTGGCGATGAAATTCCGGATGAACGGATCTGGAGGGCCCTGCGTGTGGTGCAAGCTGAGGGTTTTGTGGGTGATCTTCCCCTCGGGCTCGAGCAGCCCGTCGGTGAGTACGGAACGACACTGTCGGGGGGGCAGCGCCAGCGTATCGCCTTGGCCAGAGCACTTGTCCGTCGGCCGAGTCTGCTCATCCTTGATGACGCCACATCGGCACTCGACCCGCGCGTGGAGGCACAGGTGCTCGATGCCCTCCACGACGGCAGAACCAAGCCCACCACCACGCTCACGATTTCCTCTCGGTCGGCGGTGGTTCAGCGTGCTGACACGGTCATCCGTCTCGCCGGAGGCCGCGTGGCCGAGTGTGGCCCCCACCAAAGTCTCTGGAACGCCAGCGGCTTGTATCGCGAGCTAATCTCAGCTTGACGTTTATGTGCGCCACGAGCGCGGAGAGTGAGTTCATGTAACGGGCTGCCCCGCGATTGATCTTGGGTATGGCGTGACATGACGATGGCCGCGCGGGTTCTTGAGGTGTGAAGATCAAGCAGGCCCGTGCGGCCATGTCCCATCCTGCCTTCTGCGGCGTCTCACACCAACATCTCGGCGAGTTGATCGAAGAACTCGCGCCACGCTGGGAGGTGCGGTGCGAGTCCGGGCGTCATGACCGACGTCACAGCAATCGCCGACGGGAGCCCGGTGCCGGGCCGAAGTACGAACTCGTTTTCACCGACCGGGTCCTGGCGACTCTCGTGCACGTGCGGACCGGCCTGACTCACCAGGCCCCGGCCGTGATCTACGAGGTCGGATCC
>NZ_JBSGBN010000187.1:0-14416 GCF_053601275.1 Streptomyces sp. NPDC004752
CCGCCTGCGGTGCCGGACCAGCCCTTGCAGCCCGTACCGCCCGCCGCGCACCCGCACCGGCGGGAACTGCGGGACCTCGCAGGTGGCGGGCGCGTCGGTGCCGAGCGGGCGCGGCACGGGAAGCGGAGGCGGAGGTGGAAAGGACGGTGGGGCGGAGGAGAGGGGCGCCGGAGGGGAAGCAGGGGACGGCGACGGCGAGGGGAAGAACGGGGGAGAGGAGGGCGAGGAGGGCGAGGAGGGCGAGGAAGCAGAGGACTGCTGGGAGAAGTGCGGGGGAGGGACGGGCATGAGGACCACCACCTGCGGCGCGGAATCGGCTTGCGATGCCACGATGACGCCTCGCGCCGCCGCCCGCCGGAGCCGGTGGACCACGGACGGACTGTGGACAACTCGCCCACCCGAACGTGAAGTTCCGCCCGAACCTGAGGTTCCGCCGGAACGTGAAGTTCTGCCCGAACAGGAAGTTCCACCCGAACGTGACGTTCCGTCACGACAGCACGCCCCCCACGCCTTACCGCGGCTGGCCCCCGACCATCACCTACGGCAGCTCGAACCCCGGATCCATCCCGCCGAGCGCGCCGACGCACAGGCAGTCCCGTGCCGCGTTCTCCGGCAGCGCCGCCACCGCGTCGAACAGCACGCCCCTCAGCCGGTCCACATTGGCGGCGAACACCCGCAGCACCTCGTCGTGCGAGACCCCCGCGCCGCTCTCCGCCCCGGCGTCGAGATCGGTCACCAGCGTCAACGACGTGTAGCACAGCTCCAGTTCGCGGGCGAGCGCCGCCTCCGGGTGGCCGGTCATGCCCACCACCGACCAGCCCTGGGCCTGGTGCCACAGCGACTCGGCGCGGGTGGAGAACCGCGGCCCCTCCACCACGACCAGCGTGCCGCCGTCCACCGGTTCCCAGTCCCGGCCGCGGGCGGCCTTCAGCGCGGCAGCCCGCCCGGTGGGGCAGTAGGGGTCGGCCAGGGAGACGTGCACCACGTTCGGCACGGTGCCGTCGGGCAGCGGCAGCCCGTCGAAGTACGTCTGCGCCCGCGATTTCGTGCGGTCCGCGAACTGGTCCGGGACGAGCAGTGTGCCGGGCCCGTACTCGGGCCGCAGACCGCCCACCGCGCAGGGGCCGAGGACCTGGCGGACGCCCACCGACCGCAGGGCCCAGAGGTTGGCCCGGTAGTTGATGCGATGCGGCGGCAGGTGGTGGCCGCGGCCGTGCCGGGGCAGGAAGGCAACCCGCCGGCCCGCGATCTCGCCGAGGAAGAGGGAGTCGCTGGGCGCGCCGTAGGGCGTGTCCACCTGGATCTCGCTCACGTCGTCGAGGAACGAGTAGAAGCCCGAGCCGCCTATTACGCCGATCTCCGCGTTCGCCATGACGAGCACCCTAGCTGGCGGTGAAAACGCCACGGAAGCGGCGCCGATCAGGGACGCCGAAGACCCCACCGTCGGGTGACGGCGGGGTCTGCTGGGACGAGTCTCAGGCGGCCGAGCTTCCGGCCGAACTCCCGGCGGAGCTCGACGAGGACGAGGACGACGAGGACCCCGAGGAAGACGAGGACGCCGACGAGGCGGGCGCCGAGGAAGACGACGACTTCGTGTCGGACGAGGAGTCCGAGGACCCGGACGCGCTGGGCTTCGAGGCCGGGCTGCTGCCCGACGAGGAACCGCGGCTGTCGTTCCGGTAGAAACCGGAGCCCTTGAAGACAATGCCGACCGCGGAGAACACCTTCTTCAGGCGGCCACCGCAGTTGGGGCACTCGGTCAGGGCGTCGTCGGTGAACTTCTGCACCGCCTCAAGGCCCTCGCCGCACTCGGTGCACTGGTACTGATAGGTGGGCACTGTCTTCCTCCTGGCACTCTCACTCGTTGAGTGCTAACGACGGTCCATAGTGACGTATTCCCGTCGATCAGTCCACCGTGGCCGGTGAGCGGTGACCGACGCCACGTGCGACGGTACGGGGTCGGGGCGGGGGAACCAGCCGGGAACGCAGTGCCAGCAGGGTGACCAGGGCGAGCAGCGTGCCGCCCAGCGGTACCAGGAATCCGGCGCCGTCCCACAGACGGTCCTCCAGCTGACCCGCGACGGTGACCGCGGACGCCTGACCGAGCGCGATCGCGCCGGTCAGCCAGGTGAACGCCTCGGTGCGGGAACCGGCCGCGACCAGGTTCTCCACCAGGGTGTAGCCGGTGATCAGGGCGGGCGCGATGCACATGCCGACCAGCAGGCCGAGCCCGGCCAGCAGGAACGCCGAGTGGGCGGTCCACAGGGCGGACGCGGTCAGCGCGAGCGCCGTGTAGCCGATCACGAGGCGGCGCTGCGGGGCGGACTTCCAGGCGATGGCGCCGCACGCCACGCCGGAGAGCATGTTGCCCGCCGCGAAGGTCCCGTACAGGACGCCGTTCAGCCCGGGTTCGCCGATCGACTCGCTGAACGCGGCGAGCGAGACCTGCATGCCGCCGAAGACGGAGCCGATGCCGACGAACGTCACGATCAGTACGCGCACACCGGGGACGCGCAGCGCGGACGCCTTCGGCACGCGCGCGTGGCCGCCGTCGGTCACCGGGGGCTGGGTGCTCCGGCGCGCGGCGAACAGCAGACCGCCGAGCAGGGTCAGGGCGGCCTCCGTGACGAGGCCCGCGGCCGGGTCGACCGTCGTGCACAGGGCCGTGGCCAGCAGCGGGCCGACGACGAAGGTCAGCTCGTCCGTGACGGACTCGAAGGCCGCGGCGGTGGCCAGCAGCGGGGAGTCCTGGAGCCTGACGCCCCAGCGGGCGCGCACCATGGGGCTGACCTGCGGCACCGAGGCGCCGGTCGGCACGGCCGCCGCGAACAGCGCCCACAGGGGCGCGTGCGACAGGGCGAGCGCCGTCAGGGACACACCCGACAGCGCATGCACGAGGACGCCGGGGATCAGCACCGCGTGCTGGCCGTAGCGGTCGGCGAGGCGCCCGCTGTAGGGGGCGAACAGCGCCATGGAGACGCCGGTGGTGGCCGCGACGGCGCCCGCGGCACCGTATGAGCCGGTGGTGTGCTGTACGAGCAGCACGATGGAGATGGTGAGCATCGCGAACGGCTGGCGCGCCGCGAAGCCGGGGAGCAGGAACGTCCAGGCGCCGCGCGTGCGCAGCAGTTGCCCGTATCCCGGGCGGGACGGTGCCGTCGGGTGCTCCGACGGCTCGGTGGTGACCGTGGACGCCACGGTCCGTGCCTTTCTGCCGCCTGGTAGCGCGACCCTTGCCGGGCCGTTCACCTTCGGAGCGCGCTCCTTCGGTTCACGCGCCTCGCGGGGGCGCCGAGAGCTGTCCTCTTGCGCGGGACTGCGGTAGATGCCGACGCCCACTCTCGGGGCGTCCGGCCGCCATACGGTCGCGCCAGCTCTGCGTCAGACAGAGTTGGTTCGATCAGGGTTGGTTCGATCTAGGGATGCCTTCATCGTACAGAGGTCAATGAGTCGTACACCTGTGAATTCGCGCACCACCAGGTGCGTTCGCCTGGGGTTGGCGGAGGTGTGGACCGTACGAAACGCATCCTTAACGCACGCTCGGCCCCCGGGGCGAACCCACCCTTGACGCCGCTCAGCGTCCCGCCCCCGCGCCGTCCGTGCCCAGCCACCCGGCCAGCTTGCCACCCTGGTCGACCGCGCGCAGCCGGCGTTCGGCGGCGTCGCGGACGGGGTCGATGGTGACCACGAGCAGCTCGTCCCCGTGCCGCAGCACGGTCGTCGGCATCGGTACGAACGACTTCCCCTCGCGCACGACCAGGGTGACCCCGGCCCCGGCCGGCAGACGCAGCTCGCCCACCTCGACGCCGTGCATCCGCGAACCCTCGGGGATCTCGAAGGACAGCAGATGTCCGCGCAGCCGCTCCAGGGGCGCCGATTCGATGCCGAGGTCGGCCGCCTCCGTTCCGTCGCCGAGCTTCAGTGTGCGCGCGAGCCAGGGCAGCGTCGGCCCCTGCACCAGGGTGAAGACGACGACCAGGACGAAGACGAGGTTGAAGACGCGGCGGCTGCCTTCGACGCCGTTCACCATGGGGATCGTCGCCAGGATGATGGGCACGGCGCCGCGCAGCCCGGCCCAGGACATCAGGGCCTGCTCCCGCCACGGCACCCGGAAGGGCGCCAGGCTGAGCACCACGCTCAGCGGACGCGCAACCATGGTCAGCGCCAGGCCGATGACCAGGGCCGGCAGGAAGTCGTCGCCCAGGTCGTGCGGCGTGACCAGCAGACCGAGCAGCACGAACATGCCGATCTGGGCGATCCAGCCGAGCCCTTCGGCGAAGCCGCGGGTGGCGGGCCAGTGCGGCAGCTTGGCGTTGCCGAGCATCATCGAGGCCAGATAGACCGCGAGGAAGCCGCTGCCGTGCGCCAGGGCGCCGGCCGCGTAGGCGGCGACCGCGATCGCCATCACGGCGATCGGGTAGAGGCCCGAGGCGGGCAGGGCCACATGCCGCAGACCCCAGGCGCCGAGCCAGCCCACGGCGAGTCCGATGGCCGCGCCGATGGCCAGCTCCAGGAGTATCTCGCCCAGCAGCACGGACCAGTGCTCGACCGGTCCCGCGGCGGAGAAGGCGATGACCAGGATGACCACCGGGGCGTCGTTGAAGCCGGACTCCGCCTCCAGCGTGCCCGTCACGCGCGCGGGGAGGGGAATTCTGCGCAGCACCGAGAAGACCGCCGCCGCGTCCGTCGAGGACACCACCGCCCCGATGATGAGGGCCTGCCGCCACTCCAGCCCGACCAGGAAGTGCGCGGCCGACGCCGTCACCCCGACGCTCACCGCGACGCCGAACAGAGCCAGCGTGGAGGCGGCGGTCAGCGAGGGCTTGATCTCCTTCCACTTCGTGCCAAGACCGCCCTCGGCCAGGATCACGACCAGGGCCGCGTACCCGATGACCTGGGTCAGCTCGGTATCGCTGAAGTGGATCTTCGCGATGCCGTCCTGGCCCATGAGGATGCCGATCCCCAGGTAGACGAGCAGGCTGGGGAGCCCGCTGCGCGAGGAGATCCGGACCGCCGCCACGGCGACGAGCAGGACGAGGGAGCAGACGAGCAGGAGCTGGTTGAGGTGTTCGACAGTCAGCAGCGCATCCCTTCACCGGCTCGCGCGCGAGGGGCGCGACGCTCACGTACACACGATCGAGGCTGCGGCACACCGCACCCAACTACTTCATTACCTTACCTAACTCTTGACGCTTTCTTGACGCTGAGCGAGGCAAGATCGAACGCCAGTCCGCGCTGGTTCCCGACTCCGGGTCAAGTGCCATGGGGCCCTGCGCCTATGGTTGCTCCAGCGCTCATTCAAAGTCACAGCCCGACCTGCCGCTCGCGTTAGGACAGCAAGGACAGCGATGCCCCCCAACACCACCGCCACAGCGGCTGCCCGGCCCGGCAAGTCCGGCAGGAAGAAGGGGCGCAGAGCCCGACTGTTCGTGCTGGTGCTCGTCCTGGCCATCGTCGGAGGCGTCGCCTACGGGGCGTACTGGTCGATCAGCACCGTGCGCGCGTCCTTCCCGCAGACCAAGGGGTCGATCACGCTCGACGGCCTGTCCGGACCGGTCGACGTGAAGCGGGACGGTCACGGCATCCCGCAGATCTACGCCTCCTCCGACGCGGACCTGTTCATGGCGCAGGGCTATGTCCAGGCGCAGGACCGGTTCTACGAGATGGATGTGCGCCGGCACATGACGTCCGGGCGGCTGTCCGAGATGTTCGGCAAGGACCAGGTCAAGAACGACGAATTCCTGCGCACCCTGGGCTGGGACCGGGTGGCCGAGAAGGAGTACGACACCACGCTGTCGGACTCCACGAAGAAGTACCTCCAGGCATACGCCAAGGGTGTCAACGCCTACCTGGACGGCAAGGACGGCAAGGACATCTCCCTGGAGTACGCCGCCCTCGGGTTCACCAACGACTACAAGCCCGAGAAGTGGACTCCGGTCGACTCCGTCTCCTGGCTCAAGGCGATGGCCTGGGACCTGCGCGGCAATATGCAGGACGAGATCGACCGCGCCCTGATGACCAGCCGCCTCGGCCCGCAGCAGATCAAGGACCTGTACCCGGAGTACCCCTACAGCCGTAACAAGGCGATCGTCCAGGAGGGCCAGTACGACGAGCTGGCCCAGGCGTTCCGGCAGGGCGGCGGCACGAGCGGCACACAGGGCACGACGGGTACGACAGGCACGACCGGTACGACCGGTACGACGGGTACGGGCGTCTCCACGGGCACGGAGGGCTCCACGGGTACCTCCACGGCCGGATCGGGCCTCACGAGCCAGCTGTCGGGCCTCTACCAGGTCCTGGACGGCCTTCCCACGGCCGTCGGCGTGAACGGCCAGGGCATCGGCTCCAACTCCTGGGTCGTGTCCGGGAAGTACACGATCACCGGCAAGCCGCTGCTCGCCAACGACCCGCACCTGTCGGCCTCGCTGCCGTCGGTCTGGTACCAGATGGGCCTGCACTGCCGGACCGTCTCCGCCAAGTGCCAGTACGACGTGACCGGTTACACCTTCGCCGGCATGCCCGGCGTGATAATCGGCCACAACGGCGACATCGCCTGGGGCATGACCAACTCCGGTGTCGACGTCACCGACCTCTACCTGGAGAAGCTGACCGGCAGCGGCTATCTGTACGACGGCAAGGTCAAGCCCTTCACCACCCGCGAGGAGACCATCAAGGTCGCCGGCGGCACGTCCAAGAAGATCGTCGTCCGCGAGACCAACAACGGGCCGCTGCTCTCGGACCGCGACGACGACCTCGTCAAGGTCGGCAGGAAGGCCACCGTCGACACCGCCGCCCCCGACCGCGGCGACGGTTACGGAATCGCCCTGAAGTGGACCGCCCTGGAGGCGGGCACCTCCATGGACGCCGTCTTCGCCATGGACCGGGCCACGGACTGGGCGGACTTCCGGGCCGCCGCAGCCCTGTTCGACGTGCCCTCGCAGAACCTGATCTACGCCGACACCCAGAACCACATCGGCTACACACTGCCCGGGAAGATCCCCACGCGCGCGAAGGGCGTCGACGGCTCCGTCCCGGTGCCGGGCTGGGACTCCAAGTACGACTGGACCGGCCACATCAAGCAGGACGAACTGCCCTACGAGTACAACCCCGCGCGCGGCTACATCGTCACCGCCAACCAGGCCGCCGTCGACCAGGACAAGTACCGCTACACGCTCACCGCCGACTGGGGCTACGGCACCCGCAGCCAGCGGATCACGGACCTGATCGAGTCCAAGATCAAGGGCGGCGGCAAGATCTCGACCGACGACATGCGCCAGATGCAGCTCGACAACAGCAGCGAGATCGCCAAGCTGCTCGTGCCCAAGCTGCTGAAGATCCACCTGGACGACAAGGACGTCCGCGAGGCCCAGCGGCTGCTGGAGGGCTGGGACTACACCCAGGACGCCGACTCCGCGGCGGCGGCCTACTTCAACGCGGTGTGGCGCAACATCCTCAAGCTCGCCTTCGGCAACAAGCTCCCCAAGGAGCTGCGTGTGAAGGGCCAGTGCCTGTGGGTCGACAAGATCGACAGCACCGGTCCGGTGGACGACGACACCAAGGTGCGTGAGTGCGGCGAGCGCGACGCCGACCAGGCCCAGCCGGACGGCGGCGACCGCTGGTTCGAGGTGGTGCGCACCCTCCTGGACAAGCCGGACAGCGACTGGTGGAAGACGCCGGCCTCCAGGACGGGCAAGCGGCCGGCGGCCGACAACCGCGACGAGCTGTTCGCCCGCGCCATGATCGACGCGCGCTGGGAGCTGACCTCCAAGCTCGGCAAGGACATCGACACCTGGAGCTGGGGCCGGCTGCACCGGCTGTTCCTGAAGAACCAGACCCTGGGCACCGAGGGCCCCGGCTTCCTTCAGTACGCCCTCAACCGTGGCCCCTGGAAGCTCGGCGGCGGCGAGGCGACGGTCAACGCGACCGGCTGGAACGCCGCTGGCGGCTACGAGGCGATGTGGGTGCCGTCCATGCGGATGGTGGTCAACCTCGCCGACCTCGACAAGTCGAAGTGGATCAACCTCACGGGCGCCTCGGGCCACGCCTACAGCGCGCACTACACCGACCAGACCGACAAGTGGGCCAACGGCGATCTGCTGCCCTGGTCGTTCTCCGGCGAGGCGGTCGACAAGAGCACGAGCGACACCCTGGTGCTCAAGCCGTGACGCGCTGACAGCACAGCGCTGACAGCACAGCGAGGGGCCTTCCACGCGCGCGTGGAAGGCCCCTCGTCCGCTTTCTGGGGTTTTCCTGGCGGTCGCCGTCAGGGGTGTGTGAACCGGCGCACGCCTGACGGCGTGACGACGGCGTGCACCGGCCGGTCGTGTGCCTGTGCCGGGAGGCGCTCGACGACCTCCGTGTCGTACAGGAGCACCACCAGGGCGGGGTGCGCGTCCGCGCGTTCCAGACGGGCCAGCACGCGGTCGTACGAGCCCCCGCCGCGGCCCAGACGCATCCCGCGCGCGTCCACCGCGAGGCCCGGCAGCAGCACGGCGTCGGCGGTCGTCACGGCGTCCGGGCCCAGCCGGTCTCCCGCGGGCTCGAACAGCGCCATCCGTCCGCCGTGCCGGACGCGCGCGAGGGAGCCCTGCCCGGCGTACGCGCCCCAGTCCAGGTCGTGGTCCGGCAGCAGGGCGGGCAGCAGGACGCGTACGCCCCGCGCGTGCAACGCGTCCAGCAGCGTCGGGGTGCCGGGCTCGCTCTCGACGGAGACGTATGCGGCCACCGTGCGCGCCCGGGCCAGCTCGGGCAGTTCCAGCGCGCGCTCGGCCAGCGCGGCACCGGCCTCCGCGACGTCATCCGCCGTCAACCTGTTCCGCACCGTGAGGAGCTCGCGCCGCAACGTTCGCTTGTCAGACTCGGCCGTAGGGCCCTCGTGTTCCACGGATCGTTCTCGCATCCTTCTTCATGTGCTCATATGAGAGCGTGTTAATCGGAGCCACAGATTCCTTATAGGGGCACCGGATAAGGTTGCGGGCATGACTCAGTCGCACCCCAGGATCAGCAAGGCTGTCATCCCCGCAGCAGGTCTCGGCACCCGGTTCCTGCCGGCCACCAAGGCCACTCCCAAGGAGATGCTGCCGGTCGTGGACAAGCCGGCGATCCAGTATGTGGTCGAGGAGGCCGTGTCGGCGGGGCTCGATGACGTCCTCATGATCACGGGGCGCAACAAGCGCCCACTGGAGGATCACTTCGACCGCAACTACGAGCTGGAGTCCGCCCTGGAGAAGAAGGGCGACGCCGAACGGCTCGGCAAGGTCCAGGAGTCCAGCGACCTCGCGACCATGCACTACGTGCGCCAGGGCGACCCCAAGGGGCTCGGCCACGCCGTGCTGTGCGCGGCTCCGCACGTCGGCCACGAGCCCTTCGCCGTCCTGCTCGGCGACGACCTGATCGACCCGCGCGACCCCCTGCTCCAGCGCATGATCGAGGTCCAGGAGCGGCACGGCGGCAGTGTGATCGCGCTCATGGAGGTCGCGCCCGAGCAGATCCACCTCTATGGGTGCGCGGCCGTCGAGACCACCGAGGACGGCGATGTCGTCAAGGTCACCGGCCTGGTCGAGAAGCCGGACGCGGCGGACGCGCCGTCGCACTACGCGGTCATCGGCCGTTATGTCCTCGACCCGCACGTCTTCGACATACTGCGGCGGACCGAGCCGGGCCGCGGCGGCGAGATCCAACTGACCGACGCCCTCCAGCAGCTCGCCCTGGACGAGAAGGTCGGCGGTCCCGTGCACGGCGTCGTCTTCGACGGCCGCCGCTATGACACCGGCGACCGCGGCGACTACCTCCGTGCCATTGTCAGACTCGCATGCGAACGTGAAGACCTGGGCCCGGACTTCCGGACCTGGCTTCGCAGTTACGTAGCCGAGGAGATGTAGCGATTTGAGCAGCGCCGCGACCCGCCTCCCCGACCCGGACCACCTGTGGTCGGTGGACGAGCACATGGAGGACATCCTCACCACCGTCCGCCCTCTGGAGCCCATCGAGCTGCAACTCCTCGACGCCCAGGGCTGTGTCCTCGTCGACGACGTCATGGTGCCGGTCTCGCTGCCGCCGTTCGACAACAGTTCCATGGACGGGTACGCGGTGCGGGTCACGGATGTCGCGGGCGCGAGCGAGGAGTTCCCCGCCGTCCTGGAGGTCGTCGGGGACGTCGCGGCCGGCGCGGCCGATCCGGTCCGGATCGGCCCCGGCCAGGCCGCCCGCATCATGACCGGCGCCCCGCTGCCGCCCGGCGCGGAGGCCGTCGTACCGGTGGAGTGGACCGACGGTGGCCTCGGCGAGGGCCCGGTGACCGGGATGCGCGCCCGCGGCCTGGCCCCGGAGGGCGCCGCGGGGCTGGTGCGCGTGCACCGCTCCGCCGAGCCACGCGCGCACGTGCGCGCGAAGGGCAGCGATGTGCAGGCCGGCGACCGCGCCCTGGAGGCCGGCACGGTCCTCGGCCCGTCGCAGATCGCCCTGCTGGCCGCCATCGGCCGCGGCACGGTACGGGTCCGCCCGCGCCCGCGCGTGGTCGTCCTGTCCACCGGCAGCGAACTCGTCCAGCCCGGCGAACCGCTCGGCGGCGGCCAGATCTACGACTCCAACAGCTTCTCCCTCACCGCCGCCGCCCGCGACGCCGGAGCCCTCGCCTACCGGGTGGGCGCTGTCGCCGACGATGCCGAGACGCTGCGGACCACGATCGATGACCAGCTGATCCGCGCCGACCTGCTGGTCACCACCGGCGGCGTCAGCGTCGGGGCGTACGACGTCGTCAAGGAGGCGCTGGCGGACGTGGGCGACGCGGACGGGGCGGGCGGCGGCGTCGAGTTCCGCAAGCTGGCCATGCAGCCCGGCAAGCCCCAGGGCTTCGGCTCCGTCGGCCCCGATCACACGCCGCTGCTGGCCCTGCCCGGCAACCCCGTGTCGTCGTACGTCTCCTTCGAGCTGTTCGTCCGCCCCGCCATCCGCACCCTCATGGGGCTCGCCGACGTCCACCGGCCCCGGGTCCGGGCGACCCTCGCGGCGGACGCGGCGCTGAGCTCCCCCAAGGGCCGCAGACAGTTCCTCCGGGGCAGATACGCCGACGGTGCGGTGACGCCGGTGGGCGGCGCCGGATCCCATCTGATCGCCGCCCTGGCGCACGCCGACGCGCTGATCGTCGTCCCCGAGGACGTGGAGTCCGTCGAACCGGGCTGTGAGGTCGAGGTGATCCCGCTCGGCTGAGCGGGCCCGGCATCGCGGCACCACTCGGCCGGACGGGGCCCGGGACCCCGGTCCTGCTCCGGTGCGCACCCCGAGTTGGCGGTACCGTGTCGCGCACGACACACCCGTGCGCCGCATCGCGACGGGCCCGACCGGGAGCGCCACACAGCATGAGTACGCAGGACCGACTGACGCACATCGACGACGCGGGCGCGGCCCGCATGGTCGACGTATCGGGGAAGGACGTGACCGCGCGCACCGCCCGTGCCAGCGGCCGCGTCCTCGTCTCGCCCCGGGTGATCGAGCTGCTGCGCGGTGAGGGAGTCCCCAAGGGCGACGCCCTGGCCACCGCGCGCATCGCGGGCATCATGGGCGCCAAACGCACTCCGGACCTGATCCCGCTGTGCCACCCGCTGTCGGTGTCCGGTGTGAAACTGGACCTGTCGGTCGCGGACGACGCCGTCGAGATCGTGGCCACGGTGAAGACGACGGACCGCACGGGCGTCGAGATGGAAGCCCTCACCGCGGTGTCGGTGGCCGCCCTCACCGTGATCGACATGGTCAAGGCGGTCGACAAGGGAGCGGTCATCACGGACGTACGCGTGGAGGAGAAGACGGGCGGCAAGTCGGGCGACTGGAGCCGGACGTGATCGCCGGGGCCTACCGCGCGCTGGTCGTCACGGCCTCCAACCGGGCGGCCGCCGGCGTCTACGAGGACCGGGGAGGGCCGCTGGTCGCCGACGGGCTGAGGCGCCTCGGTTTCGCCGTCGAGGGCCCGCAGGTGGTCCCCGACGGGGACCCGGTCGCCGCCGCCCTGCGCGCCGCGGTGGACGCGGGCTATGACGTCGTCGTCACCACCGGGGGCACCGGCATCTCGCCCACCGACCGCACCCCCGAGGCCACCCGCGAGGTCATCGACCACGAGGTGCCGGGCATCGCGGAGGCCGTGCGGGCGTTCGGCCGTCAGAAGGTACCGACCGCGGCGCTCTCCCGGGGGCTGGCAGGAGTGGCGGGCCGGACACTGATCGTCAACCTGCCCGGGTCCAGCGGCGGGGTGAAGGACGGCCTGGCCGTCCTTGAGCCGCTGCTCGTCCACGCCGTCGACCAGATCCGCGGCGGCGACCACCCCCGGCCGGAGGCGGCGCCCTCCCCGACCGGCCACGGCCAATCCAGACATCCCGGGGGTGCGAGCTGAACAGCCCATCCTGGCCCGTGGTGCTGGCGGACGGCGATGTCGTCCTCCGGCCGATAAGGCTGCGCGACCAGCGGGCCTGGCGCGAGGTGAACCGGCGTAACCGGGACTGGCTGCGCCCCTGGGAGGCGACCATTCCGCCGCCCACGCCCAGCGGGCCGATCATCCACCGGCCGACCTACCGCCAGATGGTCCGGCATCTGCGCTCCGAGGCGAACGCGGGCCGGATGCTGCCCTTCGTCATCGAGTACCAGGGGCGGCTGGTGGGGCAGTTGACGGTCGCCGGGATCACCTGGGGATCCATGTGCTCGGGCCACATCGGTTACTGGGTGGACGAGGCGGTGGCAGGCCGTGGTGTGGTGCCGACGGCCGTGGCGCTCGTGGTGGACCACTGTTTCCGCACCGTCGGTCTGCACCGCATCGAGGTCTGCATTCGCCCGGAGAACCGGCCCAGCCGCCGGGTCGTGGAGAAACTCGGATTCCGTGCGGAGGGGCTGCGACCCCGTTATCTCCACATCGACGGGGCCTGGCGGGACCATCTCGTCTTCGCGCTCACCGCGGAAGACGTGCCCGAGGGGTTGCTCGTGCGCTGGCAGCGGGCACGATCCCGGCAGACGACGGACAACGGGAGCGCGCCGAGCGGTCGGAGCGGTCAGAGCGCCCCCCGGAATCCGCAGAACACCCCGGGGAATCCCGGGTAGCCCGAAAAAATTGAATGCATGTTCGATAATGATCGGCGGATGACCGACTTCGGGCATTGAATTCTCGGCAACGGCGGTCTGCTGATCGCATCGGTCGTAAAAAAAGCTGGAAATATCAGCCAGATCGTGCGACACACCGGCCCAATTGGCGGATGGCCTCACGCAAACCCCTCTACCGTGTGAGGCGTGAGCAGCAGCGGCCTCATCTACGCAGTCATTGTCGGGGCCTGGGCCGCCTACTTGGTGCCGATGTGGCTCCGTAGGCAGGACGAGCTGAACGAGGCCCGTCCGACGGAACGCTTCAGCACCGCCATCCGGCTGCTGTCCGGACGGGCGGGGATGGAGCGCCGATACGCCAAGGACCTGCGGTCGCGCTCCGCCCGTGAGGAGGAGCCCGACACCGACGCACCCGGCGCCGCCACCGACTCGGTGGACGTCCGGGCCTTTGCCATGCCTCCGCTGCGCCGCCAGGCGCGCGCGCAGGCCGATCCGGAGGTGCCCGCCCCCGCGGCCAAGCCCCCTTCCGCCTCCGCGGCCAAGTCCCCGTCCGTCCCCGCGGCCAACTCCCGTTCCGCGCCCGCGATCGAGTTCCCTTCCGCACCGGCGGTCAAGTCCCCGTCTGCGCCCGCGTCCGCGCCCGCGCAGCGGGGCGTCCCGGCCGCGCGGCGCGCCCCCTCGGCGCAGGCCGCCGCGGCGCGCGCCCGGCGCTCGAAGGTGCTCGCGCGTCGTCGGCGCACCACGGTGGTGCTCTTCCTCGCCTTCACACTCGGCGCGATCGTCGCCGCCGTCGGAGGCCTCGCCTTCCTCTGGGCGCCCGGCGTCCCGGCCGTCCTGCTCAGCGCGTACATCGCGTATCTGCGCACCCAGGAACGCCGCCGGTTCGCCTACCAGATGGACCGGCGCCGGGCCGAGGCCGCGGCGCAGCGGCTCAGGGAACGCCAGCCGCGCCGACGCGCGCCCCAGGACCCGGGCGCCGTCGCCGACGAACCGGACGAGGGACCGGAACCGGAGACCGACCCCGGGCTCTCCGCGCTCGCCGCCGACCGACGTGCCCTCGTCGAGCAGACCGACCACGCCGAATGGGTCGACCAGCAGCGTGAGCGGCAGCAGCGCCCCGGGCACGGCGACAGCTGGGACCCGGTGCCGGTGCCGCTGCCCACGTACGTGACCGCGCCGGTCGCGCCCCGGGCCACGTCCGATGTGGACCTGGCGGCGCCCGATGCATGGAGCTCCGCGCGCTCCAGCTCCATGCCCACGGAGCAGGAGCCGGAGCGGGCCGCGTCCGGCGCGGCCCCGGAGGAGCCGGCGCACGCCGCGGAGGACAAGCTGGCGGCCG
>NZ_JBSGBN010000188.1:0-14138 GCF_053601275.1 Streptomyces sp. NPDC004752
CTGACTGCTTCGCCAATCCCGACCTGACCACGTTCACCCGGCTCGACGAACTCGGCCTCGAAGCCACCGCTCAACGGCTCGAAGCCGACCGTGCCGTACTCGCGTGCCGAGTCGTCGAGCCGGACCGGCGGTGCCGTCGATGCGGCTGCGAGGGCGTCCCACGAGACACCGTGACTCGCAAGTTGGCCCACGAGCCAATGGGCTGGCGGCCAACGACACTACTGGTCACGGTGCGTCGCTACCGCTGCACCAGCTGCGGCCACGTGTGGCGTCAAGACACCACCCTCGCCGCCGAGCCCAGGGCGAAGCTGTCTCGGCGCGGGCTGAGGTGGGCCCTGGAAGCGATCGTCGTCCAGCACCTGACCATCGCTCGCGTTGCCGAAGCCCTCGGCGTCGCCTGGAACACAGCGAACGACGCCGTCCTCGCCGAAGGCAAGCGAGTGCTGATCAACGACGAACACCGCTTCGACGGGGTGACCGCCATCGGTGTCGATGAGCACGTGTGGAGACACACGCGCCGCGGCGACAAGTACGTCACCGTGATCATCGACCTCACCGGGATCCGCGAGGGCACTGGCGCAGCGCGACTGCTCGACATGGTCGAGGGCCGATCCAAGCAAGGCTTCAAAGCCTGGCTGACAGACCGGGACCAAGTGTGGCGTGACAGTGTCGAAGTGGTCGCCATGGACGGGTTCACCGGGTTCAAGACGGCCCCCGCAGAAGAGTTGCCCAACGCCGTTGCGGTAATGGATCCGTTCCATGTCGTGCGACTGGCCGGTGACGCGCTCGACAGGTGCCGCCGCCGGGTCCAGCTCGCGATCCATGGCCACCGTGGGATGAAGAACGACCCGCTCTACGCCGTGCGACGCACCCTGCACACCGGCGCAGGGCTACTCACCGACAAGCAGAAGGACCGGCTCGCCGCCCTCTTCGCCGACGACGCGCACGTCGAGGTCGAAGCGAACTGAGGCATCTACCAGCGAATGATCGCCGCCTACCGCCACGAGGACCTTCGCCGAGGCCGAGACCAGATGGCCAAGCTCATCCCGCGATCAGCACCGGCGTCCCGAAAGCACTGACCGAGATCATCACCCTCGGCCGGACCCTAAAGAAGCGCGCCGCCGACGTCCTCGCCTACTTCGACCGGCCAGGCACCAGCAACGGGCCAACCGAGGCGATCAACGGACGCCTTGAGCACCTCCGCGGCTCCGCCCTCGGCTTCCGCAACCTCACCAACTACATCGCGAGATCCCTCCTCGAGACCGGCGGGTTCAGGCCGCAGTTACACCCTCGATTGTGAAGAGGACGGTTCGTGAGTTGATGTCCGTTTCGAAGTGAGGCTTGGGGCAGGGGTGCTGGTCGCGGCGCCGGCTACGGCTTCCTGGCGAAGTTGCCGGTGTCGGCTTCGGTAAGGATGCCGAGTTTGACCAGGCGCTTCAGCTTGGCCCGGGTGCCTTCGATGTTCTTCGGCAGTAGTTCGTGGCCAAGGGCCTGGCAGACGTCCTTGGCCTCGTTGAAGGCAGCGAGGATGTGCGGGTAGTCCGGGTGCTCGGGCAACTCGGGCGGGGATGAGGGGAGCCGGTCGGCAAGGCCGGTGACGGTCCTGCGGGTGATCGCGAGGTGCTCAAGGTGTGTCTCGACCTCCCGCAGCCGGGTCTGCAGGTCCTCGATCTGCGCGCGCAGGTCGTCGGTCAGGGCCCGGGCGGCGTCCTCCTGCAGGTCCAGTGCCTGAAGGAGGGGGTGAATGTTCACGCGCTCACCGCCTTTCCGCGCCAGGTGGAGGTGTTCGCGCCGGTGAGGCGGCGGATCATGACGTGGGACATCGCCCAGTAGACGCGGGAGGCGGACGAGGCGGTGCGGTGCTCGTAGTCACGGACCAGACGCCGGTGCAGTATCAGGATCCCGTAGGCCTGTTCGACCCTCCACCGCTTCGGCTGCGGCAGGAATCCCCGGTGCCCGGGGTCGCGTTCGACGATCTCGACGTCAATGCCCTGGCCGGCGCCGTGGTCGACTACCTGGTTCTTGAAGCCCTGGTCGACCAGGGCTTTGCGGACGGCGTCGCCGGTGTGCTCGGCGACCTGGTCCAGCAGGACGATGCCCGCGGTGTTGTCGTGGATGTTCGCGGCCAGGACGACGACCGCGAGGACATCCACGGCCAGGCCGCGCTTGCGGCCCGGCACCCGCTTGGCCGGATCGTAGCCGGTCGTGGCGGCGGGGACCCCGACGGCCGCGTGGACGCTCTGGGTGTCCAGCACCACCAGGGTGTCCTCTAATCGTCGGGCGCGTTCACGGACCTGGCAGCGCAGGAGTTCATGGATGACCTGGTCGGTTCCGTCGTCCCGCCAGGCGGCGAAGTAGTAGTACGTCGCGCTCTTCTGCGGCAGGTCGTGGGGGAGGTAGGCCCACTGGCAGCCGGTCCGCCCCTGGTAGAGGATCGCGTTCACGATCTCCCTCATGTCGTAGGCGCCCTGATGACCGCTGACCGAGCGGTGCCGGTCCTTCCACGCGGTGATCACCGGCTCGATCAACGACCACTGCTCGTCCGATAAGTCGCTGGGATACGGCTTGCGTTCACTCACCCCGCCAACCCCAGCAGACCCCGCACCGCGGTCCCATCCGTTCCGCCTGCACCCCACACCATCAGGCGACCACAGAACGACTCAAAAACTCACGAACCGCCCACTCAGTGGGGATTTAGGTATGACTTGCGGTGATACATCGCTCTTGCGGCTTGGCATTTTTGAAGTGATTTGCTTCCTATGTGCAGCTTCACGGCCTTCCAGGCTCCGGCTTCGGCGCCCATTTGCTCCGTGTCTCGCACCCAGATTCCGTCTGGTCTATGGACGTCATAGAAACGCCCAGCTGATCAAGTAACGCTGTCAGTGGCGCTGTTGGTGTGAGGGCCCTTTCGTGAGCCAGCGGAAGCCGTACCCCAGCGACCTGTCCGACGCCCGATGGGCATTGATCGAACCGACCTTATCCGCCTGGAGGAAAGCCCGACTCGATCGCAGACCCACCGGCCAGCCGGCCCAGGTCGAACTGCGCGATGTCTTCAACGCAATCCTGTACATCAACCGTACGGGAATCCCGTGGAAATACCTCCCACACGACTTCCCGAACCATGGCACCGTCTACGCCTACTACGCCGCTTGGCGCGACGAAGGAATCCTCGCCCAACTCAACTACGACCTGACCGGCCTGGCCCGCGTCAAGGAAGGGCCAAGCCCGAACCGACAGCCTCCGTGATCGATACACAGAGCGTGAAGACCTCCACTAATGTGCCCCTGACCAGCCAGGGGACGGATGCCGGAAAGAGGATCGTCGGCCGGAAGAGGGGCATCATCACAGACACGCTCGGCCTGCTCCTCGCCGTGACCGTCACCGCCGCAAGCCTGTCGGAAAACGCCGTCGGAATACGACTACTCGACCAGGCCAAAAAGACCTACCCCACCATCTCCAAGAGCTGGGTCGATACCGGATTCAAGAACGCCGTGGTCGAGCACGGCGCCAACCTCGGAATCGACGTCGAAGTCGTCAACAGAAACCCCGGCATCCGCGGCTTCCACGTCGTCAAAAGGCGCTGGGTCGTCGAGCGAAGTCTAGGATGGATCATGCTCCGCCGACGCCTGGCCCGCGACTACGAGACCCTCCCCGCCAGCTCCGAAGCCATGATCCACATCGCCTCGATCGACAACCTCGCCAAGCGCATAACGGACGAGACCACACCCACCTGGCGAGGCACCTACTAGGGCATACGGGGCGATCCACCTAAATCAAATGCCCTCTCAGAGGCCACCAAATATCCGATGACGTATTCATTCGACTTGAGGAGGAACACCCGGTCGTTGCTGGGCGTCTCCTGGGGCTCGCCAGGGTAGGACCACGAGTTGAAGTCATAATGGTTCTCCTCGTGAGGTATCCGTCCTACACGGGTTGCGAGCCTCCGCCAGGAGATGGGTGACTTGGGCGTAACCACAGCCAGGTCGTCAAGCCATATCAGGCTTTTAGGGGCTCTTCAGTGGGTGGTTCGTGAGTATATGGGTCATTCTGGTGTCGCCTGATGGTGTGGACGGAGGCGGAACGTGCCGGTCCGATGCCGGTGGCCTGCTGGGATCGGTGGGTGAGTGAACGCAAGCCGTACCAGAGCGACTTGACGGACGAGCAATGGGCGTTGGTCGAGCCGGTGCTCACGGCCTCGAAGAACCGGCACCGTTCCGTCAGCGGCCACCAGGGCCGCTACTCGATGCGGGAGATCGTGAACTCTGATCCTCTACCAGTCCCGGACCGGCTGTCAGTGGGCTCTCCTGCCGAACGACCTGCCGCCGAAGAGTGCGACGTACTACTACTTCGCCGCCTGGCGGGACGACGGCACCGACCAGCAGATCCATGAACTCCTGCGCTGCCAGGTGCGGGAGAGGAACCGGCGATTAGAGGACCCGACCCTGGTGATTCTGGGCACTCAGAGTGTCCGGGCAGCCACCGGGGTCCCTGTGGCCACGACGGGCAAAGACGCCGCGAAACGGGTGCCGGGCCGCAAGCGGGGACTGGCCGTGGACGTCCTCGGCCTGGTCATCGCAGTCACCGTGCCGGCCGCGAGCGTCCACGACAACGCTGCCGGCATCACGTTGCCCGACCAGGTCGCCGTCGCGGCCGGCGGCTCGGTCAGCAAGGCCCTGGTCGACCAGGGCTTCACAAACCAGGTCGTCACGCACGGGGCCGCCCTCGGCATCGACGTCGAGATCGTCCAGCGCAACCCTGAGGAGCAGGGATTCGTTCCGCAGCCGAAGCGGTGGCGGGTGGAGCAGACGTTCGGGATCCTGATACTGCACCGGCGGCTGGTCCGCGACTACGAACACCGCCCGGCCTCCTCCGCCTCACGCGTCTACTGGGCCATGACCCACGTCATAGCCCGTCGGCTCACCGACACGAACACGCTCACCTGGCGCGATCCGCGGGTGGCCGGCGCGTGAACCTGAACTCCCTCCTCCAGGCACTCGACCTTCAGGAAGACGCCGCCCGGGCCCTGGCCGACGATCTCCGCACCCAGATCGACGCCCTGCAGACCCAACTCCGTGAGGCCGAACTACGTCTGGAACACCTCGCCGTCACCCGCACGACCATCACCGGCCTCGCCGACCGAATCCCGGCCCAGACGGTCGACCCAGCAGGACGTCTGGAGCTGCCCGAGCACCCGGACTACCCGCGCATCCTCGCCGCCTTCAACGACACCACCGGTCCGCTGAGGGCCCGAGACATCTGTCAGGCCCTCGACTTCGAGCTCCTGCCGAAACATGTCGAACGCACCCGCGCCAAGATGAAACGCCTGGTCACCATAGGAATCCTCACCGAGGCCGAGCCCGGCACCTTCAGCAAGAAGCAGTAGCCAAGTCCGGAACGGACATCAACTCACAAACCGCCCGCTGATACCAACGAGCACCGCCGCTGGGATCTGGTCGAAGGGTCGCGGTATGCCAAATTGGACAACACCCTTCGTCCGCGCATCGATCTGATCTGGACTGCAGGCTCATACCGAGGCCGCGGTATCGGCTCCGCGCTCGTGCGGGCACTCGCCGACGACTTCGGTTGTGGGGTAGGCGACGTGTCCTGGTCGGGCCCGATCAGCGACGCGAGTCGCCGACTCGCGCGCCGGCTGTCCCCCGAAGGTATCTGGGTCAGTTGATTTCCTCACGGCGTCTCGCTGCCGAACGTCGAAGGTGTAACCCTCATCGCAGAACACCAGGTCAAGGTCCAAGGGTGTCAGAAGCTGTTGTCTTTCCGGACTTGAGGACTGCGTTTCCGCTGGTCGGGCATAGGGTCGGCGATCCCGTGGGAGTTGTGGCCTGTCGTGCTGTCGCTGCCCGGGAGGTCGTGGATGCCGTCGGTGGTTGGGCTGTTGGAACAGCGTGAGCTGGGTGCTCGCCGTCGTGTGGACGAGCTGCGGGAGGAAGCCGACCGTGTCCAGGCCGAGTTGGCCGTGGCTGAGCGGGAATGGAAGGAGTGGGCCATCGCCTGCTCGCGGGTCGGCGAGGTGCTGGCCCCCGTGGACGAGAGCGGGCAGGACCACGCCCGGGCCGAGGGGACCACGCCGGCCGCCGAGGAGCAGACCGTAAAGACGTCGCAGGTGCCGACCGCGGCGAAGTCGAAGTCGCAGGTTCCGATGTGGCGTGAGGGGCTGGGCTGGTCGGTGCTGTCGGTGGACTACCAGCGCATCCTTATGGCGCTCGCGGACCGGGCCCGGCTCCATCAAGGGCCGCTGACCTGCCAGGAGATGGCCGCGGCGTTCGGCATGGACGTGGTGCCGGCACGGGTGGAGGCGCTGCGGTCGAAGGCGAAGCGCCTGGTCGCGCGCGGCTGGCTGGCCGAGCAGCAGCCAGGCCGGTTCACGCTGGCTGCGGGCGTGGCCGGGCCAGGCGGCGGGTCATGAGCAGGGTCATCGACCAGTAGACCATCGCCTCGGCGCTGGTGGTGCGCCGCTCATAGTCGCGTGCCAGGCGGCGGGTGCGCATCAGGTGGGCGAAGAGGCGCTCGACGATCCACCGCTTGGGCAGCACCACGAAGCCTCGCATGTCGTCGCTGCGTTTGACGATCGCCAGGACCAGGGCGAGCGCGGCCAGGCAGTGCTCGACGAGGCTGCCGGTGTAGCCGCCGTCGGCCCAGACCAGCTCCAACTGGTGGTGCGCGTCGGCGACTTGTCGCAGCAGCACCTGGGCGGCGGTGCGGTAGCCGGTGTCCGCGGCGGTGACCATCACGCCCAGCAGCAGGCCGAGCGTGTCGACCACGACGTGCCGCTTGCGCCCGTTGATCTGCTTGCCGCCGTCGAAGCCGCGGCTGTCCGACCCGACGACGGCGTCCGCCTTGACCGACTGCGAGTCGATCACCCCGGCCGTCGGCTCCGTATCCCGCCCCAGCCTCTCGCGGATCCTCGCGCGCAACCGGTCGTGGAACTCCTTGACCAGGCCGTGGTCGCGCCAGCGGCGAAAGAACGCGTATACCCGGTCCCACGGCGGGAAGTCGGCGGGCATCGCCCGCCACTTGATGCCATTGTCGACCAGGTAGCGGATCGCATCGAGTATCGCCCGGTGGCAGTACGCCTCCGGCTGCCCTCCCCGGCCGCGCATCCAGCCAGGTACCGGCAGCAACGGCCGTACCGCCGCCCACTCCGCGCCCGTCATGTCCATCGGGTAGCGCGACTGCCGAACCCCGTTGTCGGCGGCGTTTCCGAACCGGTGAGCCAGGCACTCACACTCCAGCGTGACGGAACTGGACTGCGCGCCCATCGACACGGAACACTGCGGCACCAGGGCCTCCTGATGTTGCTCGGTGATTCGACACCAACGAGCTGTTCAGGAGGCCCTGCTCGTATGCGCCGAACACCCCGCGACCACCCAATCGATACTCTCGTTCGACGGACACCGCTCAAGATCGGAACGACAACAGCTACTCAGCCTGCGGAAGACGATCGCCAACCAGATCGCGTCTTCCTCCCAGACGTCCGTGTACAGGCAGGTACCGTCCTCGTGCAGATACGCCTCACCTGGGCCGTTCTCCGTTTTGAACTGCCATACGAGGCTGCGCACTTCGCTGCAGCGCATCGAGTCGATTTCGAGCCCAGACCGCCGGGCACGGATCGCGTCTGTCAGCGCATCCCGATTGATGTGCCATCCGCCCGCATCACCCTCGACCACCGCCAAGAACGTTATAGCCAGCGTCTACCAGATGTCCGTGACACAGCGCCGATCGGTTGGGGCTTGCAGATCATCAACGCGTAGCTTCCGGCTCGGTGGCTCGTTGATGTGCTGTGGGCATTGCGTCGGAGCAACAGGTGGTGCTGGCAGCGAAGTTCGAGACGATCCTGCCGCATCTCGATGAGCGTCAGCGTCGTCTGCTGCTGGGAGCGGAGGCGCGGTCGATCGGGCACGGCGGGATCAGGCTGGTCGCGCGGGCCGCTGACGTGCGGGAGGCGACCGTGTCGCTGGGGGTGCGCGAGCTGGAGTCGGGGGAGCCGCCGCTGGGACGCGTCCGGCGACCGGGCGGCGGTCGCAAACGGGTCGTCGACCTGGATCCCGCTCTGCGTGATGTGCTGCTGGCGCTGGTGGAGCCGGATGTGCGCGGGGATCCGATGTCGCCGCTGCGCTGGACGACGAAGTCGACGCGCAACCTGGCGGCCGAGCTGACCCGGCAGGGCCACCGGGTCTCGGCCGACACGGTCGGGGACCTGCTGCGCGCGGAGGGCTTCAGCCTGCAGGGCAACGCCAAGACCATCGAGGGCAGCCGGCACCCGGACCGGGATGGGCAGTTCCGCTACCTCAACGAGCGGGCCAAGGCCCACAGCGATGCCGGAGAGCCGGTGGCCAGCGTGGACACCAAGAAGAAGGTGCTGGTCGGCCAGTACAAGAACGCCGGACAGCAGTGGCTGCCGGCGGGGCAGCCGGTTCAGGTCTCCACCCATGACTTCCCCGACACGCAGCTGGGCAAGGCGATTCCCTACGGCGTCTACGACCTGGCCGCGAACACCGGCTGGGTCAACGTCGGCACCGACCACGACACCGCCGCGTTCGCGGTCGGGTCCATCCGCCGCTGGTGGAAGGCCCGCGGCAGCCTCGACTACCCGACCGCGACGAAACTGCTGATCACCGCGGACGCCGGCGGCTCCAACGGCTACCGCACCCGCGCCTGGAAGAGCGAACTGGCCGCCCTGGCCCTGGAGACCGGCCTGGAAATCACCGTGTGCCACTTTCCGCCGGGCACACAATGCCGCTGCTTGAACTCGTCAAGCAGTTCGCAGTGACGCCGGAGGAGCGCGGTCGTTGGGCCCGGCATGCATCCTTGGGTGGGGTTGTCCGATCATGTGCGACTGGGGGTGGTGACCCGGTGGGTGACTCCGGAACTGGTCGCCGAGGTGCTGGAGAAGTGCCGGGTCCGGGACAAGAAGCCCGGCGCGCTGCCGACCGGGTTCATGGTCTACTTCACGCTTGCCCTGGCGCTGTTCCAGCAGGACTCCTATGACGATGTAGCGGAGCAACTGGTGGGCAGTATCCGGGAGTTGAGCGGGAGCATCCCGAACAAGTCCTCGTTCACGCGGGCGCGCAGGCGTCTGGGACCGCTGGTCCTGGAGGCCGTCTTCCGTGAGCTGGCCGACCCGTTGGCCCCCGTCGGTCTGGAGGGCTCCTTCTACCGCGGGATGCGGCTGGCCGCGGTGGACGGGTTCGTACTGGACGCGCCGGACACACCGGCCAACCGGGCCGCGTTCGGTGGGCCGGTCAAGAACGGCCAGCCGGCGGGGTTCCCTCAAGTGCGGGTGGTGACACTGACCGAGTGCGGCACGCACGCGCAGATCGACGCGGCGGTAGGCGGATTCAACGGCGGTGAGCGGGAGTTGGCGATCACTCTGGCGACCTCGGCGAGCAAGATGCTCGTCATCATGGACCGGGGCTTCCCCGGGGTCGAGCTGTGGAAGACCTATCTCGGATTCGGGGCTCACCTGCTGATCCGGGCTCGCTCGCCGGTGGCGCACCGGCCGGTCGAGCATCTGCCCGACGGGACCTACCTGGGGAGGATGAACCTGGGCGGGCAGAAGGGCGCGCATCCTGGCGGGGTGCTGGTCCGGGTGATCGAGTACCGCGTCGACGGCGGCGAGGTGGTCAGGCTGTTGACTGATCTGTTGGACCCGGTTGCGTATCCGGCGGCGGAGTTGGCAGGGCTCTACCATGCCAGGTGGGAGGCGGAGTCGGCGTTCCGGCAGATCAAGACGTTCCAGCGCGGGCCGGTCGAGGTCCTGCGCTCGGGAGACCCGGATCTGGTGCGGCAGGAGGTCTGGGCGCACCTGGTCGTGCACCACTGCCTCACGCGGGTCATCATGTGTCTGGCCGACGACAACGGCATCAACCCGGACCGGGTCTCGTTCGTCAAGGTCCTCAAGCACACGCGGCGCAGCGTGGTCCGCCAGTGCGCGGATACGCCCAAGAAGATCAACAAGTTCCTGGCCATGCTGGCGGCGAAGGTGCGCCGGAAGCTCGACAACGGCGCCAGGCGCCTGCGCGAGGCGGACCGACACCTCAAACGGCCGGACTCGAAGTACTCCTCGAAGCTCTCCTACCGGATCAACACCCAGGACCGGCAACCGACACGGCGGATCACAGCCAAGGCCATCACGCTGCAACCCGCGATAGTCCAGTAGTCAAGCAACGGCATTGGCCTGGAACATCGAAATGGAACAAGGTCGAACACCGGCTGTTCTCACACATCACGATGAACTGGCGCGGCAGGCCGCTGACCAGCCACGAAGTGGTCGTGAACAGCATCGCCGCGACCCGCACCCGCACCGGGCTGACCGTCCGTGCCGAGCTCGACACCGGCACCTACCCCACCAGCGTGACCGTCGGCAACCGGCAAATGGACGCCCTGCCCCTGACCCGGCACACCTGGCACAGCGACTGGAACTATACGCTGCGGCCCGAGCCCTATACCGAGATCAACGAGGCCCCGGACCCGTTCGACCAGCCCAGCCCCGACCTCGCCTGGCTGTGCCATCCGCTGTTCACTGGGCTCACCGCGGTCGGGTGGGACACCCTGATCACCCAACTCCTGGCCCTCCACGACGCTCAGCGCGAGGGCCAACTCGACAAGCGCCGCGGCCACCGGCCCCGCATCAAGGGCGACGGCACCACCGGCCGCCGCCCCGTCCTCACCCTCGCCGACCGCCTCCTGGCCGTCCTGCTCCACCAGCGGCTCGGCCTCCCGCAAGCCGCCGTCGCCCGGCTCTTCGGCGTCACACCCGAGACCGTCAACCGCCGCATCCGCGACATCCGCCAACTCCTCCAGGCAGCCGGGCACACCGTCAAACCCACCGGACCTCGACTTGCCGACCTGCACGCCCTCCACGACCTCGCCACCAGCCACGGAATCACCATCGCCACAGAGATCAAGACTGCGAGTCAATGATCTGCAAGCCCTTGTCGCCAGAAGTTGGAATGGGCTCACTACCTGAACGTCCAAAATCCCGCTGGGCACAGCGGCAGTCTCTCTGCATACATGACAACAACCCGGCGATCTGATGCGATCACCGCGCTGACCGCTGCCGCCGAGCGAGCTCAGCGCGCGGTAGAGGCCGAGGATCGCGGAGACGCTCATGAGGCGATCCGACTCTGGGGATCGACAGCCTGGCCGCCAACCTAGCAGGGCTTCGGCGTAGTCGCGGAGCATCCGGTTCGTGGTGATCTGTCGGCTCGGCGGTGCCCCGGGAAGGGGGGTCAGGGGCGGTTGGGGCCGCGATACGGCAGTGTCCGGCTGTAGACGACGCTTGTGGTCGTGCTGCCGAGGCCGGCCAGTTCATCGACGAGTGTCTCCAGGTGCTCCATGGCGGTCGCCGCGACCTTCAGGGTGTAGCAGTCGTCACCAGTGGTGCGCAGACACTCCAGGATTTCACGTCGCTCGGCGAGCAGTCGGCGCAAGGGCTGGTGGCGGTTGCCCGGGTACTTCAGGCGGACGACGGCGAGCACGGGATAGCCGACCTTGGCGAGGTCCACCGTCGCGTGGTAGCCGGTGATGACGCCGAGTGACTCCAGATTCCGCACCCGTTCCGTGGTGGCCGACGGGCTGAGGCTCACCCGCCGTCCCAGCTCGCTGAGGGAGATGCGGGCCTCCTGTTGCAGTTGCTCGATGATCGCCCAGTCGGTGTCATCAAAGCTCATGTATGGATTCACGGCCATTCCGCGATTTTACCGGGAGAACCAGAGAAGAACTGGGATTCCACCAGGAGGATTCAGTTCCGCACTCCATGATCGCGGGGATAGCATCGGCCCATGGAACTTGGCGTCAACGTACCGAACTTCGGGCCGGGGACCGATCCCGGCGTGCTGCGGGAGTGGGCGCGGGTCGTGGAGGGACTGGGCTTCGGCCTCCTGATGGTGTCGGACCACGTGGCCGTAACCCCAGATGTGGCTGTGCGGTATCCGGAGCCGTTTTACGAGCCGTTCACCACGCTGTCCTGGCTGGCTGGGATCACGACCGGGCTGCGGCTGGGCACAACCGTGCTCGTACTGCCGTACCGGGACCCGCTGCTGGTGGCGCGCATGACCAGTGCTCTCGACCGACTCAGCGGCGGCCGGTTCGTCCTCGGGGTGGGGGTCGGCTGGGCGCGTCAGGAGTTCGACGCGCTCGGCGTACCGTTCAGCGCGCGCGGCAGGCTGACCAACGACTACCTGGGCACACTGCGGGACGTCTGGGGCGCGCAGGACGGGTCCGGCGGAGCAGGAACGGTACCCGTCTGGGTCGGCGGCCACAGCACGGCGGCGATCCGGCGCACTGTCCGGTTCGGCGACGCCTGGCACCCGCTGCGGCTCCCCCTGGACCGGATGCGCGCGGTCTTGGCCGAGCACCCGCTACCGGGGTTCGCACCCCGTATCGCGCTGCGGCCGACCACGACCGTTGTCGACGACCCCGAACGGCCGGCCGGCGTGGGCACCATGGAGCAGATCCTCGACGATCTCGTCCAGCTCCGCTTGCTCGGTGCCAGCACCGTCGTGTTCGACCCCTACCACGGAGACCCGGAGGAGACCCGTCGGCCCGACGCGGCCTGGCGGGCGCTCACTGACGTGACCACGCACTGGAGGACAGCATCGTGATCACCACCGCGGACGAGATCCTGCTACGACGTGCCATCGGCATTGCGGCCCGCGCGGTCGCCCTGGGCGACGCCCCGTACGGCTCCCTGCTGGCCGGTCCGGACGGCACGGTGCTCGCCGAGGCCCACAACACCGTGCAGCGCGACAACGACATCACGGCCCACCCGGAACTGAAGCTCGCCCGCTGGGCGGCCCGCGAACTCGACCCGGACACAGCCGCCCGCACCACCCTGTACACCAGTTGCCAGCCCTGCGGCATGTGCGGCGGCGGCATCATCCGCTCCGGCATCGGCCGGGTCGTCCACGCGCTCTCCACCGAACAACTCATCGCGCTCAACCCGCAGGGCGCCTGGCCGACGGTGCCCTACGACGGCCCTGCCCTGTTCGACGAGGCGCGCGGCCCCATCGACGCTTACTACCGGCCGAGCTGACGGCATCGGCCAGGCGGCTCCAGCGGAGCCCATCACGGCTCCGTCGTTCTCGTGATCGGCCGGGAATGATCACGTGAGTCCGAGGGGTGCCAGCGGCCGGGCCATGCCTCTTGCGTGATGGCGCAGGCCCTCGGTGATGTTCTCCCGCCCCGTCAGGCGGAGTGCGCCGATGGCCAGGTTCCGCAGGGAGGCCATCGCCCGGGGTGCGCTGCGGTCCGCACTCGCGAGGCGTCCTCTCCGAATGTCACACCCCTGACGTGGTGCTCACCTTTCTCGATGGCCCAGTGCCCGCGTATCCGTTCCGCCAGGTCAGCTGCTGTCGCTTGGTGGGCCGTCAGAGTGGTCGGCGCCCGCGATAGCCGCCCGCACCGGGCGGGACGGAGGGTGTTCGTCCTCGTCGGCGCTGCGGCAAGCGTCCGCACGAGCGGTGAGCCAGGCACCGATCGCCGCGTCGAGCGCGTCGCCGTCGATGCGCTGCAGTACCCGGCGGACGGTCGCCTCGCTGGGCGCTTGATAAGGCCGGTCCGGATCGCACAGCGTGGCCCCGCAGTGGAGAAGGAGCCGGTCAGGGGCGTCGGCGGCCCACTCGGCGATCGCGGTGAAGGACTTCGCTCCGGCCAGAATCCCGCAGGCGGCCAGGGCCAGGACATACGACAGCGGGTGGCGCCGGCCGCGGGGGCGACGCGGGTCGGGAAGGCAGCGCAGCCGGTCAAGCAGGTCGGGCACATCGTCGGAGCGGGCCGGATCGGAACCGGCGAGTTGGCTCAGCCCGGCGGGGACGGGAGCTGATGACGTAGCAGGCACGGTCTTCCGTTGTGGTGATCAGTGAACTCGACACTCCATGATCACCGGGAGCCGTGCCTGCGTGTGCGCCTGCCGGTCCAGCACGTCACCATCACGACCCAGTTCGGGTATCAGGCCCATACCGGCTACGTCAGGCCGACCGCGAGAAGGACGGAGCCCTGGGACAGGACGGCTGAGCAGGCGTAAGAAGCCATCCGCATTCCGGGCGTGATCGAACAGGGTTCCTGTTCGGGTGATCGTGGCGTCATCGGCGCATGAAGGCAGGACCTCCTGGTAGCTC
>NZ_JBSGBN010000189.1:0-14003 GCF_053601275.1 Streptomyces sp. NPDC004752
CCGTCCTCAGCCGCTCTGCGGCGCGCTCACGCGGTCTGGTGCGCCAGCAGCGCCACCGCGGCGATCAGCACCGCCAGCAGCGCGATCAGCGCCATGGGGTTCAGTCCGGCGAGGAATCCGTCCTGGAAGAAGCCCTGCTGCAGCCGCTCGCGGTTGGCCCGGCACACGGGGCACCGGCCCTCGCTCACAGGCGCCGCGCAGTTAGCGCACACCAACCGGTCGTATGTCATGCGCTCGCCCTCCTTGCACCGGCCGTCATGCGGACAACGCCCACGGGAACGAGAACGTTCCCCTCCCCACTGTGCCAGGTTCCCGCGCAGCGTGCGCGGGCCGCAGGCACCGGGCACGCTGCCACGGTCACCCCGGATACCCGGCGCATTTCGGGCCCATACCCGGCACAAAAATGTACAAGCTCCGCACAACCTCAACGGCGACTGCGCTCGCCCACCGGGTTCGCGTATGGTCACGCACATCTACCCCCGGCGACCCGTGGTGCATCCGTGATCCGATTCGACAATGTCTCCAAGGTCTACCCCAAGCAGACCCGCCCCGCACTCAGGGACGTAACCCTGGAAGTGGAGAAGGGCGAGTTCGTGTTCCTCGTGGGATCCTCCGGCTCCGGAAAGTCCACCTTTCTGCGGCTGGTCCTCAGAGAGGAGCGGTGCAGCCACGGCCAGGTGCACGTGCTGGGCAAGGACCTCGCGCGCGTCTCCAACTGGAAGGTGCCGCAGATCCGGCGCCAGCTCGGAACGGTCTTCCAGGACTTCCGGCTCCTGCCGAACAAGACGGTCGCGGAGAACGTGGCCTTCGCACAGGAGGTCATCGGCAAGTCCCGCGGTGAGATCCGCAAGTCCGTGCCGCAGGTGCTCGACCTCGTCGGGCTCGGCGGCAAGGAGGAGCGGATGCCCGGCGAGCTGTCCGGTGGTGAGCAGCAGCGCGTGGCCATCGCGCGCGCCTTCGTCAACCGGCCCAAGCTGCTCATCTGCGACGAGCCCACCGGCAACCTCGACCCGCAGACCTCCGTCGGCATCATGAAGCTGCTCGACCGGATCAACCGGACCGGTACGACCGTGGTGATGGCGACGCACGACCAGAACATCGTGGACCAGATGCGCAAGCGCGTCATCGAGCTGGAGATGGGACGCCTCGTCCGCGACCAGGCCCGCGGCGTCTACGGCTACCAGCACTGACACCGCACGAGTTCCACGGAAAGGCTTGATCCGACGCCATGCGCGCCCAGTTCGTACTGTCGGAGATCGGTGTAGGTCTCCGCCGCAATCTGACGATGACCTTCGCCGTCATCGTCTCCGTCGCCCTGTCCCTGGCCCTGTTCGGCGGTTCGCTGCTGATGAGCGATCAGGTGACCACCATGAAGGGCTACTGGTACGACAAGGTCAACGTCTCGATCTTCCTCTGCAACAAGAGCGACGCCGAGTCGGACCCCAACTGCGCCAAGGGCGCGGTCACCGACGACCAGGAGAAGCAGATCCTCGGCGACCTGAAGAAGATGGCGGTCGTCCAGAAGGTCACCCACGAGTCGCAGGACGAGGCGTACAAGCACTACAAGGCGCAGTTCGGCGACTCCCCGCTGGCCAGTTCGCTCACCCCGGACCAGATGCAGGAGTCGTACCGGATCAAGCTGAAGGACCCGGAGAAGTACCAGGTCATCGCGACCGCCTTCGACGGGCGCGACGGCGTCCAGTCGGTTCAGGACCAAAAGGGCATCCTGGACAATCTGTTCGGGCTGCTCACCGGCATGAACTGGGCCGCGCGGGCGGTGATGGCACTGATGCTGGTGGTCGCGCTGATGCTGATCGTCAACACCGTGCGCGTCTCGGCGTTCAGCCGGCGCCGCGAGACCGGGATCATGCGTCTGGTCGGCGCCTCCGGCTTCTACATCCAGGCGCCGTTCATCGCGGAGGCCGCGGTCGCCGGACTGATCGGCGGCACGGTCGCGTGCGGATTCCTGGTGCTCGCCCGGTACTTCATCATCGACCACGGCCTCGCCCTGTCCCAGAAGCTGAACCTGATCAACTTCATCGGCTGGGACGCCGTGCTGACGAAGCTCCCGCTCATCCTCGCCACCAGTCTGCTGATGCCCGCGCTTGCCGCGTTCTTCGCGTTGCGCAAGTACCTGAAGGTGTGACGCACGCCAAGAGGGCCGTGCGGCCAACCGGCCGTACGGCCCTTCGCGTTGTCCTAGACTCACCGCCATGTCAGGCCGCGACCCGTTCGGTCAGCCCCGCCGCTTCCGCCGCGGGGCGGCCCTGACGTTGGTCTTCGCCGGTGCGCTCGTCACCGGAGCCGCGACCGGCTCCTTCCCCGACCCCGAACACTCCGGTCGCGGGACCGCCCCCCAGGACGCGGCCCGCGCGACCATCCGCCCCGACGCCGTCCAGCGGGCCGCCGCCGAGGCCATGGCCGACGGCACGTCCCCCATGGAGGCGGCCGAACGAGCCGTGAGCCGCAGTGGGGACCGCTGGGGCGCCGTCTACTCCCAGGGCGAGTACCAGGAGTTCAAGGAGGCCCTCGACGGCCAGTACACCGGCGTCGGCCTGTGGGCGCGGCGCGCGGGCGACGGCCGGATCGAGGTGACCAAGGTGCGGTCCGGGTCGCCCGCGGCCGACGCCGGGATCCGCAAGGGCGACCGGCTGCGCAGCATCGACGGCACCGAGGCCGACGGACGGCCGGTCACCGAGGTGGTCTCCCTGCTGCGCGGTGACGCACTGGAGGCTCCCGCGGGCAGCACCGTCCGGCTCGGCCTGGAGCGCGGCACACGCTCATGGCACGAGACCCTGCGCCGGGCCCGGCTGTCCACCGACTCGGTGACCGTCCACACGCCCTCCGCGGGCGTCAGCGTCATCAAGATCGACGCCTTCACCAAGGGCTCGGGCGAGGTCGTGCGCAGCGCCGTGCGGCAGACCCCGGCCGGCACCGGGATCGTCCTCGATCTGCGCGGCAACTCCGGCGGCCTGGTCACCGAGGCCGTCACCGCGGCCTCCGCCTTCCTCGACGGCGGACTCGTGGCCACCTACGACGTCGACGGCGAGCAGCACGCCCTGCACGCCGAGGACGCCGGCGACACCACCAGACCCCTGGTCGCGCTCGTCGATGGCGGGACGATGAGCGCGGCCGAACTGCTCACCGGCGCCCTCCAGGACCGGGGCCGCGCGGTCGTCGTCGGCTCTCGCACCTTCGGCAAGGGCTCGATCCAGATGCCGACCCGGCTGCCCGACGGCTCCGTCGCCGAGCTGACCGTCGGCCACTACCGCACCCCCTCCGGGCACACCGTCGACGGCCGGGGCATCACCCCCGACCTGGCGGCCGACCAGCGGGCGCTGGAGCGGGCGGAGACCGTCCTCAGCGGGCTCGGCGACCCCTCGTAGCGCCGCGGTTTATCGGCTTTCCCCGTACCCCCTGCATGGTGCGAAAATGGTCGGCACTATGGCTAAGGAAAAAGGGCGCAAGCTGATCGCGCAGAACAAGAAGGCGCGGCACGACTACCACATCCTGGACACCTATGAGGCCGGTCTGGTCCTCACCGGTACCGAGGTGAAGTCGCTGCGTCAGGGACGGGCCTCACTCGTCGACGGCTTCGTGCAGCTCGACGCGCACGAGGCGTGGCTGCACAACGTGCATGTGCCCGAGTACAGCCAGGGCACCTGGACCAACCACAGCGCCCGTCGCAAGCGGAAGCTGCTGCTGCACCGCGAGGAGATCGAGAAGCTGGAGTCCAAGTCCCAGGAGACCGGACACACGATCGTGCCGCTCGCGCTGTACTTCAAGGACGGCCGGGCCAAGGTCGAGATCGCGCTCGCGCGGGGCAAGAAGGAGTACGACAAGCGGCAGACGCTGCGCGAGAAGCAGGACCGGCGCGAGGCGGACCGCGCGGTGGCGGCGGCCCGGCGCAGGCAGCGCGGCCAGTCGTGACCGTCGGCCGGCGGGGATGGGCTGGCATGCGGGTGCGTTGGTCACGTACGATGGCGGCGCACCCCGGGGCGGGTGCGCGGATTGAAAAATGAACATGGGGATGATCGGTTTCGACAGCGGCTGTCGAAGCAGGGGAAGCGTGTCGAGGAAGCGGCCATGATCTCGTAAACCACAGGCCGAAAAAAATAATCGCCAATACCAAGCGCGATTCCTCCCAGCAGGCCTTCGCCCTCGCTGCCTGATAGGCAGCCAGTGCGAGCCTCCTACTAAAGGGAGTGTCAGCCCGGGGCCGTTCCCGACCCGGATCCTGACATCAGCTAGGGGACTAAACCTTGATCCCGGTCACGGGGTGAAGAGGGAAACCAAACAGTGACTGAGCCCGTCGGAGACTTGTCCGCGTGATCTCCGGGGCTGAGAAAAGCGCAGCGGACTGCACACGGAGAAGCCCTGGTTCCGCACCGTTGGACGCGGGTTCGATTCCCGCCATCTCCACGAACACGACAGGCGACGTGCGCCCGCGAACACCGCGGGTGGACGTCGCCTTCGTCGTAGGTGCGCCGGTCTCGGGGGCCGTGCGGGGCCTGGCGTCGGCGCGTTCGGCAGCTTCGTGGCGTACCGGCCGCGGGCGGCGGTCGCGGGCGGCCGCGCCGGTGCAGTCGACCAGCGTCGGCCGGTGAAGTCGACCAGCGCCATCCCGCTTTCACTCGGTTCGACGGGCGCGCCGGGCCGCGCGCGGTGCGGCGGTGGCCGAGGCGATCAGCAGTGCGGCGGTGGCCGCGGCGACCGGCACCGCGAACCCCGCCGTCGGCGAGGCATGCTGGGCGGCCCAGCCGCCGCCCGCGCTGCCGCAGGCGACGCCGAGCAGCAGCCCGGTGACCACGAGGCTCATCCCCTCGTTCAGCCGGCCCTCGGGGGTCTGCCGCTGGACCAGCGTCATCGCGGTGACCATCGTCGGCGCGGTCGCCATGCCCGCCACCAGCAGGGCCGCCGCCAGCGCCCACAGCGACCCGGAGGCGCGGGCCGCGAGCAGCGGCAGCGACATCAGCGCGGTCATCGCGAGCAGACAGCTCGGCAGCCGCGGGCGGGCCGGTCCCCGGGCCCCGTACCACAGCCCGGCCGCACACGAGCCCGCCGCCTGCAAGGCGAGGACGGCACCGGCCGCGGACCGGTGGCCCTGCCCGTCCGCGTACGCGATCGTCACGACCTCCATCGAGCCGAAGACCGCGCCGGTGGCGACGAAACAGGCCAGCAGCGGCGGGAAACCGGGGGTGCGCAACGGCGTGCCGCCCCCGTGCGCCGCCCGCGGCGGCGGCTCGGTCGCCCGCTGCGCCGCGAACACCAGCATGCCGGTCAGCAGCAGTGCCGCCCCGGCGAGCGTGCCCGCCTCCGGGAAGAACGTCCCGGTCAGGAAGGACGCCAGCACCGGGCCGAGCATGTAGCACAGCTCGTCCGCGGCCTGCTCGAAGGAGTTCGCGGTGTGCAGGGCGGCGGGGTCGTCCCGCAGCAGATGCGCCCAGCGGGCCCGGGACAGCCCGCCGATGTTGGGGGTGGTGGCGGTGGCCGCGTACGCGGCGAACAGGGTCCAGTTCGGGGCGTCGTAGCGCACGCACAGCAGCAGGGCGAGGCTGCCCAGCACCGCGCACACCGTGGCCGGTACGGCGACCCGGGCCTGCCCGTGCCGGTCCACGAGCCGTGCGAGCCACGGCCCGGCCAGCGCTGTCGCCGTGAGTCCGGCCGCGGTGACGGCGCCGGCGAGCGCGTACGAGCCCCGCGAGCCGGCGATCATCACGACCGCGCTCACGCTGAACATGCCCATCGGCAGCCGGGCGACCAGATTCCCGACGGTGAAGGCCCGGACACCGGGGCGGGCGAAGAGACGGCGGTAGGGGGTGACGGGGGTTGTCCTGGCCGGTTTCCGGGCGGCTTTCCGAGCGGTCTTTCGGGCGGCTTTCTGGGGGAGGGGTTCGACCCGGGCCCGGGCGGGGGCTTGGGCGGCAGCTTGGGCGTGGGCGGTGGGGGCTTGGGCGGATGATTCAGCGGGGGCCTCGGGTGGTGCTGTGGTGAGCGGCTCGGCCTGGGCGTCGGCGGTGGGGGCTTGGTGGGGTGGCACAGCGGGGGCATCGGGTGGTGGTTCGGTGGTTGTCCGGGCGGGTGTTGTGGTCGGTGGCGTGCGGGGTGCTGCGGGCTGTGTTGTCGGAGGTGCTGCGGTACGGGGTTGCGCGGGTGTGTCACGGGTCGGTTCTGTCTGTTGCTGAGGGAGTGCCGCGGCGGTCGGCCGTGTGCGTGCCTCGGGCGGTGCTGTGGTGGGCGGTTCGGACCGGGCGTCGGCGGGTGTCGGTGGCATGGGGCAACCGTCGTCCGAGGACGATCTCGGGGTCCAACACCTGTTCGGTGCGGATTCACGCACATCCGTTGTAGATTCCGGGCGTGCCCGCTCCCACCCACCTCGACCCCCGCCTGCTGCGCGCGTTCGTCACCGTCGCCGAGGAACTGCACTTCACCCGGGCCGCGGCCCGCCTGTACATCGCTCAGCAGGCGCTGAGCCGGGATGTACGGCGGCTGGAGCGGGAGTTGGGCGCCGAACTGTTCCTGCGTACGACCCGGCAGGTGACGCTGACCGCCGACGGCGCGCGCCTGCTGCCGTACGCCCGCCGGGTACTCGCCGCCCAGGACGACCTGCTCGCCGCCGCCGGCCGGGCCCGGCCCCTGCTGGTCGACCTGAACTCGCCCGGCCTGGTCACCGGCCGCCGGGTGCTGCACCGGGCCCGGGAACTCGCCCCGGACTGCGAGCTGATGGCCCGCTACGAGAGCGGGCTGACCGGGGCCGCGACGGAACTCCTCGCGGGGCGGCTCGACGCGTCCTTCGGCCGGTTCGCCGGGCTGGACCCGGTGCTGCGGGCCGGACTCGCACAGCAGCCGGTCCGCTACGAGCCCATGGCCCTGGTCCTGCCCGACGACCATCCGCTGGCCCGGCGGGAAGCGGTGCCGCTGGCCGCGCTGGCGGGGGAGACCGTGTATGCCGGGGCCGGCAATCCGCGCACTCCCGAGTGGACCGACCTCGCGCGTCACCTCTTCGAGGGATGGGACATCCGGCTGGCGTCCCCCCTTCCGCTGGCGGTCGGGGGCGAGGAGTTCGAGCGGATCATGGCGAAGACGCGGAACCCGGTCCTCGCCGTGATGGACTTTCCGGCCATGCCCCGCACGGTTTTGCGCCCGCTTGTCGATCCCGTCCCGCTCTCACCCGTGTCACTCGTGTGGCGAAAGGGGCTGGTCCATCCCGGATTCGATGCGCTGCGCGGGGCGGCGGCCGAGATCGCGGCCGCCGAGGGATGGCTGCGGTGGCCCGCCGGGGGATGGATTCCGGCCAGTGACCAAGAGGTGATGTGCCCTCGGAACTGACACCCGGCGACCACACATCCTCCGCGTGCGCTACATTCATGACCCGAGCACGCTGTGGTAAAGGGGGCGCTCGGACCGGGTGGGGGCCCGGTTCGGTCGACGGGTGCTCGGTGTCGTGAGCGCACCCGGAACTGTCCCGTGGGGGGATGTGCGCGCGTGAAGAAGTGGCGAGAAGACGCCCAACCGGAACGGCCCGATGTCGCATCGGTGACTCGGAACCTTCCGGTGACAGGGGGCGATACCCAGACATTCCCGGAGACCGGAACAACGTCGGCCCTCCCTGCGGACCTGGGTTCTGACAGCGGCCCTGACAGCGGGCCTGACGACACGTTCGACGGGTGGTTCGGCAGCCGGTCCGCGAGGGAGCCCGGCAGTCGGTCCGCCAAGGAGTCCGGCACCCAGTTCGCCGAGGAGTCCGACAGTCGGTCCGCGAAGGAATCCAGCCGGTCCGACGCGGGGCCGTACGGTCGGTCCGGCGGAGGCCCGGACAGCGGATCCGACGCGGGGAAGGTGGCGGAGCGCGACGTTCCCGATACCGGGGCCAGGGCCGAGGCCCGGACTGAGGCCCTGCCGGGAGCGGGGCGCGGGCGTCTCAGGTCCGATGCCGAGAAGACGGCGGTGCTGCCCGCGACCGGGGCAGGCGGTTCGGCCTGGCGCGGCGGTTCGGCCGGCCGGCCCGGGCCGGCCGCGGGTTCCGTGGGTTCAGGCTCCGTGGGTTCAGCCGACTCCACGGGGTCGGCCGGTGCCGCAGGTCGGGCCGGTTCTGTCGGTTCGGCCGGTGCCGCAGGTTCGGCCGGTTCCGGCGTCGGTGGCTGGCCCGCAGTGCGTGCCGGCGCCGCCGGGACCGCCCGTACGGCCGGTGCCACGGTGCCCTCGGGGGCGCTGCGCGACCCCTGGGACACGTCCCGTTCGGCCGGTGAGGACGGCGCCGCGCCCACCGCGGACCTTTCGCACGATCCGCACGAGGTGACGGTCCAGCTCGATGCCGTACAGCTGGGCGACACCGGGCTCCTCACGGCCGCGCGCGCCCGTGCCGTCGGCGGCCAGGACGGCTCCGACCGACCGGTCTTCGTCGACGAGTCGGGACGACGCAGCCGCCGCTTCCGCCGCCTCGGCATGCTCGTCGGCGTCGCCTGCGCGGTCTACGCCGTCATCATCGTCGCCACCCTCCTGTCCGGCAGCTCCGACGCCCCTTGGCTGCCCGTACCGGGCGAGAACGACGACCGCCCGGCCAGCCAGGTCGACACCTCTCCGCTGCCCACCGAGCCCGTCCGGCCGTCCGGCACCGGCAGCGCCACCCCCGGGACCACCCCGACAGCGAGCGACGGCACCGCCGTGGAACCGGGCACCCGCGTCACCGAGCCCGGCGCCACCACCAGCCCCGACAGGACCGGCGCATCCGCCGACCCGCGGCCGACGGCGAGCAGGTCCACGTCCGGTTCGGGCGCCGGCGGCAGCGACGGCGGCTCGTCCACCGGCCCCAAGCCCTCCACACAGCCCTCGGCCTCCCCCTCGCCCGACCCGAGCGCACCCGTCGACCCGGGCGGCCCCTCGCCCGACCCCTCCGAGTCCACGGCCGGAGGCAGCACCGGCACCGGCACGCTGGCCGGCCACTCACCCGTCCCGGCGCCGACCGCCAAGGAGCCCGGCTCCAAGGCATCGTCCGCCACCGACCCGTCCCCGGAGCACAACCTCTGATGGCACTCCGCACCCGCCGTCACGGGGCCGCGTCCGGAGCCCGTGACGGCTCCCGGCGCCGCCGCCTGCCCATGCGCCTGCTGCTGCCCGTGCTCGTCCTCGTCGCGCTGATCGCGATGCTGATGCTGCGCGGCTACGTGCACAGCGAGATCCTCGCCGACCACCGCATCCAGCCCGAGGCATCCTCCGACCGGGTGCCCGAGAAGATCCTCGACGGCGGCCCGGTCATCGACACCCGCAGCGGCCGCACCGGCAGCCTGCGCGTCCCCGACCACCGCCTGGTCCTCACCTTCGACGACGGCCCCGACCCGGACTGGACCCCGAAGGTCCTCGACGTACTGAAGAAGCACCACGCGCACGCCGTCTTCTTCGTCACCGGCACCATGACCTCCCGCTACCCGGACCTGGTCAAGCGCATGGTCGACGAGGGCCACGAGGTCGGCCTGCACACCTTCAACCACCCCGATCTCTCCTACCAGTCGAAGAAGCGCATCGACTGGGAGCTGTCCCAGAACCAGCTGGCGATCACCGGGGCCGCCGGGATCCGCACCTCGCTCTTCCGGCCGCCGTACTCCTCCTTCGCCGACGCCATGGACGACAAGTCCTGGCCGGTCACGGAGTACATCGGCAGCCGCGGCTACATCACCGTCGTCAACAACACGGACAGCGAGGACTGGAAGAAGCCCGGCGTCGACGAGATCATCCGCCGCGCCACCCCGCACGGCGGCAAGGGCGCCATCGTCCTGATGCACGACTCCGGTGGCGACCGCCACCAGACCGTGCAGGCCCTGGACCGCTTCCTGCCCGACCTCCAGGAACGCGGCTACCGGTTCGACAACCTGACCGAGGCCCTCGGCGCGCCCAGCGCGCTGACCCCGGTCACCGGCGTCGACCTGTGGAAGGGCAAGGCGTGGATCTTCCTGGTCCAGGCCGCGGACGACATCACCGGCGTGCTCGTGGTCGGCCTCGCGGTGACCGGCACCCTGGTCATCGGGCGCTTCGTGCTGATGCTGCTGCTCTCCGGCGTGCACGCCCGCCGGGTGCGCCGCAAGAACTTCAGCTGGGGTCCGCAGGTGACCGAGCCCGTGTCGGTGCTCGTCCCGGCGTACAACGAGGCGAAGTGCATCGAGAACACCGTCCGTTCACTGATGGCGAGCGAACACCCCATCGAGGTCATCGTCGTCGACGACGGTTCGACGGACGGCACGGCACGGATCGTGGAGGCGATGGGCCTGCCGAACGTGCGCGTCGTCCGGCAGCTGAACGCGGGCAAGCCGGCCGCGCTCAACCGCGGCCTGGCGAACGCCCGTTACGACCTGGTCGTGATGATGGACGGCGACACCGTCTTCGAACCGGCCACGGTCCGTGAGCTGGTGCAGCCCTTCGCCGACCCGCGGGTCGGCGCGGTCGCCGGCAACGCCAAGGTCGGCAACCGCGACTCGCTGATCGGCGCCTGGCAGCACATCGAGTACGTGATGGGCTTCAACCTCGACCGGCGCATGTACGACCTGCTGCGCTGCATGCCTACGATCCCCGGCGCGGTGGGCGCGTTCCGCCGGTCGGCCCTGGAACGGATCGGCGGCATGAGCGACGACACGCTGGCCGAGGACACCGACGTCACGATGGCCCTGCACCGGGACGGCTGGCGCGTCGTGTACGCCGAGAACGCGCGCGCCTGGACGGAGGCCCCGGAGTCCGTCCAGCAGCTCTGGTCGCAGCGCTACCGCTGGTCGTACGGCACCATGCAGGCGATCTGGAAGCACCGCCGCGCCCTGGTGGAGCGGGGCCCGTCGGGCCGCTTCGGCCGGGTGGGCCTGCCCTTCGTGTCGCTGTTCATGGTCGTGGCACCCCTGCTGGCGCCCCTGATCGACGTCTTCCTCCTGTACGGCGTGGTCTTCGGGCCGACGCAGAAGACCATCGTGGCCTGGCTGGGCGTCCTGGCGATCCAGGCCGTGTGCGCGGCGTACGCGTTCCGGCTGGACCGCGAACGCATGACCCATCTCATCTCGCTGCCCCTGCAGCAGATCCTCTATCGCCAACTCATGTACGTCGTGCTGCTCCAGTCCTGGATCACGGCGCTCACCGGCGGCCGACTGCGCTGGCAGAAACTGCGCCGCACGGGCGCCGTCGAGGCACCGGGCGGACCGGTGCCGCGTCAGCGGACCCGCAGCAGCAGTGATCGGAGGCCCGTGGCATGACCCACGGATACACGACCGGGACCGGCACGGGCCCCGAGCCGACGCCGTCGTACGGCATCTCGCACCAGCGGACGACGGCCCCCGCGGCCGAAGCGACGCCCCCTGCCCCCGCGGCCGGAGTCACGCCCCCTGCCCCCGCGGCCGGAGTCACGCCCCCCGAGGCCGGGGCGGCCGCCGTCCCCAAGCCACCCTCGGGCCGGGACCGTTACCTGGACCTGCTGCGCTCGATAGCCCTGGTCCGCGTGGTGGTCTACCACCTGTTCGGCTGGGCCTGGCTGACCGTGCTGTTCCCGTCGATGGGCGTGATGTTCGCGCTGGCCGGCTCCCTGATGGCGCGCTCGCTCAAACGCCCGGCGCTGGGCGTGATCCGCGGCCGGATCCGGCGGCTCCTGCCGCCGCTCTGGGCGTTCAGCGTGGTGGCGCTGGCGATGATGTTCGCGGGCGGCTGGAACCCGGTGAAGGACCCGGACAACGGCGGTACCTGGGGCCTCGTCAAGCTGATCGACTACATCATCCCGATCGGCGCCCCGCCCTTCCCCTGGCACATCGGCTCGAAGTCGGGCCTGCTGGAGGACACCTGGGCGGTACAGGCGGCGGGTCCGCTCTGGTACCTGCGCGCCTACCTGTGGTTCGTCGTCGCCTCCCCGCTGCTCCTGTGGGCGTTCCGGCGAGCCCCCTGGCCGACCCTGCTGGCCCCGCTCGGCCTGACCGCGATCATCGGCACCGGCCTGGTGACCATCCCCGGCGAGACGGGCAACGCGGTGACGGACTTCGCGGTCTACGGCGGCTGCTGGGTCCTGGGCTTCGCCCACCACGAGGGACTGCTGAAGCGCATCCCCCGCTATCTCGCGGTCTCCTGCTCGGCGCTGGTCATGGCCTTCGGCCTGTGGTGGGCCTCCGGCCATCTGGGCCCCGACGGCTGGGACCTGAACGACATCCCGCTGGCGCAGGCGACGTGGTCCTTCGGGTTTGTGGTCATTCTGTTGCAGTACTCGCCGTCCTGGCAGGAGCTGCCGGGCCGACTGGCACGCTGGGACAAGCTGGTGACCCTGTCCAACAACCGCGCGGTCACCATCTACCTCTGGCACAACCTGCTGATCATGGCCACGGTCCCGATCATCGACCAGGCGTACAACCTCCCGTTCATGGAGAGCGAGCGCGCGACCGCCGCGCTCGACTCCACGTACATGCTGTGGATGTTCTTCCTGGTCTGGCCGCTGATCGGGCTGGCGATCCTCGCCTTCGGCTGGATCGAGGACTTCGCGGCGAAGCGGAGCCCGAGACTGTGGCCCAACGGCGCGAAGCGCACCGGAAGCCGCCGCAGAACCTGACCCCCGACCGCACCGGCAATGTCACGGAACGGCCATCAACCCCCTTGCCGATCCCGTCGATTGCCCCCCTTGCCCCGCTCTGCGCGATCCGCGCGGGCGGGGCAAGTCATATCGCCCTGGTGTGGCCCAGGGCGGTTGCAAGTTCCGGGATCGCGTAGATCATGTGCGCCCAGCGGGAGTTGACGCAGCAACAGCACAGGCACGAGACCGATGATCATCAGGGTGTCTATGCCGGCTGATCACATCGAGGTCCCGTGCCTGCCGCAGTATCTTCCCCTGTCCCCGCCGTCCTGCTGAAGCTGGGTCCGCTGGACGCGGACCGGGCCGCTGACCTGCGCCCCTACTTCGACGCGGTGCCCGATCCGCGCTCGCGGCACGGCCGGTGGTACTCCCTGACGGCGATCTTGCTGGTGTGTGCCTGTGCGGTCGTCCCGGGTGCGAGGAGCATCGATGAGCCGAATGGGGCGTGAACGCTTCCAACGGGCTCTTGGCGGCTCTCGGTATCCGTCGCCATCCACTCAGGTGGCGACGCTGTCCATCGGCGGCGACGACCGGGCGTGTGCCGGGGGCAGTTGACGGTGATGCCCTGGACCGGGCGGTGGGTGCCTACCTCGCGGACCGGCACCGCAGGGCCGTGGAGTCGGCCGGCACCTGCGGACCGCGGCGCGTCATCGCCGTGGACGGCAAGGCGCTCAAGGGCTCCGCCCGTGGGGACACGGCCCGCCGTCACCTGCTCTCGACGGTCACCCACGGCCGCGTCGCAACGCTCGCCCCGGTGGAGGCCGGTGCGAAGACGAACGAAACCAGGCACTTCAAGCCGCTGCTCGCGCCGCTGGACCTGGCCGGTGTCACGGTGACCTTCGACGCCCTGCACTCGGTCAAGGCGAACATCTCCTGGCTGGCCGAGACCAAGAAGGCGCACTACATCGCCGTGATCAAGACGAACCAGCCCATCGCCCACAGCCGGCTCGCGGCCCTGCCGTGGCGGGACATCGCCGTCCAGCACACCCGCACGGAGACCGGGCACAGCCGGCGTGAGTCCCGTTCGGTCAAGACCTGCGCCATCGCCGACGAACTCGGCGGTATCGCCTTCCCCACGCCCGCCTGGCCATCCGTGTCCACCGCCGCCGCAAGGAAACCGGCCGCCGCGAGAGTCGTGAGAGCGTCTACGCCGTCACCAGCCCCGACACCCACCAGGCTGGCCCGGCCGACCTGGCCGCCGCGATCCGCGGGCACTGGGGAGTGGAGAACTCCAGCCACCACATCCGAGACGTCGCCTTCGCCGAGGACGCCTCCACCGTCCATACCGGCACCGCACCCCGCGCCATGGCCGCGTTTCGCAACCTCACCATCGGCACGCTGAAGATCCTCGGAGCCGACAACATCGCCAAGACCACCCGAGCCATCCACCACAAACCCGAGCAAGCACTCCGAATCCTGGGCATCA
>NZ_JBSGBN010000190.1:0-13825 GCF_053601275.1 Streptomyces sp. NPDC004752
GCCGGCCGGGGCCGCCGCGCCCGGTTCCCCGGTGCGCGGCACCGCACGGAAGGTCATGGTGCCCTCGTCCTCGGGGGCGGCGGCCGGGCCGGGGATGGGGCGGCGGAAGACGAACGTGCCGCTGGAGGGGAGGTCACCGGAGTCCGTCGGGGGGATCGTCGCCGTGCCGTCGGTGCTGGTGGCCCGGCCGTCCGGCAGGGACGCCGGTTCGGCGGGCACCCGTGGGTCGGCGCCGGGCACCCGGGGGTCGGCGCCCCAGGCGACCCGGCGGTCCCCTTCGCCGCCGAAGCCGGACTGCCGTGCCCGGTCGGCACCCCACGCGCCCGCCGGGGCAGGCCCGGCGGGCTCGGGCTGCGGGTCCTCGTCGAAGAAGTGCGGGCCGGTCTCCTCGACCGCGGCCGGGGGCGCCCCGGGCGGCGGGGTGAGCGATTCGCCGTCCCGGGGGGCCGGCCGGCTGGTGCCCGGCACCCAGGCGGCCCCGTTCCAGTACCGGACGTAGCCGGGGATGGACGGGTCCGGGTAATAGCCCTCGCGAGGCCGGTCGTCGCCGGGGGCCGGGGTTGGGGCGCTCATGTCCGTCGTCCCGTATCTGCTCGGAAGTCGGTTGGGGGCCTCCACATCTATCAGACCCGGTGCGCCGCCACCGCCAGTCCGGCCGGAGCCACCCTTTCCGGGCAACCCCGCGCACCGGCTTCGCGGCCGTGGAAAAAAGTTCTCCGAACCCGCGTAATGCCCGGCCCTGCGCCCTCTCTCCACCCGTACGGGACCACCCGCGGCGTCCCGTACACCTGCCCGAGAGAGGAACCGCACGTCATGCACTACACCGAGGTGGAACGCGAACTGGAACTGAAGCTCATCCTGTCGCCGGAGCGCAGCGTGCCGGTCCCGGCGCGGCTCACCTACCGCACCGCCGACCCGTACGCCGTCCACATCAGCTTTCACATCAACTCCGAGCACCCCGTCGACTGGACGTTCGCCCGTGAACTGCTGGTGGAGGGGGTGTTCCGGCCGTGCGGGAGCGGGGATGTGCGGGTGTGGCCGAGCAAGGCGGAGGGCCGCAGCGTCGTGCTGATGGGGCTCAGCTCGCCCGACGGGGACGCCCTGCTGGAGGCGCCGACCGCCCAGGTGTCCGCCTGGCTGGAGCGGACGCTGCGGGTGGTGCCCCCGGGGTCGGAGGGCGAGCAGCTGGGCATCGACGACGCGCTCGACCAGCTGCTAGCCCGGTGACCCCGGGCTCGGCACCGGACGCGCCACCGGGTCAGAACAGCTTGCCCGGGTTGAGGATGCCCAGCGGGTCGAAGACCTGCTTGACGGCGCGCTGCAGTTCCACGCCGACCGGGCCGATCTCCCGGGCCAGCCACTCCTTCTTCAGGACGCCGACGCCGTGCTCCCCGGTGATGGTGCCGCCCAGCTCCAGGCCGAGGGCCATGATCTCGTCGAAGGACTCGCGGGCCCGCCGGGACTCCTCGGGGTCCTGGGCGTCGAAGCAGACGGTGGGGTGCGTATTGCCGTCGCCGGCGTGTGCGCATATCCCGATGGTCAGCCGGTATTTCTCGGCGATGCGCTCGACGCCCTCCAGCATTTCGCCCAGCCGGGAGCGGGGCACGCACACGTCGTCGATCATCGTCGTGCCCTTGACCGCCTCCAGCGCGGTCAGGGAGAGCCGACGGGCCTGGAGGAGCAGGTCGGACTCGGCCGCGTCGTCGGCGGGGACCACCCCGGTGGCGCCGGCGGCCTCGCACAGCGCGCCGACGGCGGCCAGGTCGGCGGCCGGGTCCGGGGTGTCGAACGCGGCCAGCAGCAGCGCCTCGGTGGACTCCGGGAGGCCCATGCGGGCGAAATCGTTGACGGCCTTGACCGTCGTCCGGTCCATGAGTTCGAGCAGGGACGGCACATGGCCGCCCGCCATGATCCGGCACACCGCGTCGCAGGCGGCGGCCGCGGAGGCGAACTCGGCCGCGAGCACCAGCTGCCGCGGCGGCTTGGGCTTCAGCGCGAGGACGGCCCGTACGACGATGCCGAGCGAGCCCTCGGAGCCGACGAACAGGCGGGTCAGGTCGTAGCCCGCGACCCCTTTCGCGGTCCGCCGGCCGGTGGACAGCAGGCGGCCGTCGGCGAGCACGACGTCCAGGCCGAGCACGTACTCGGCCGTCACCCCGTACTTCACGCAGCACAGGCCGCCGGAGGCGGTGCCGATGTTGCCGCCGATGGTGCAGGTCTCCCAGCTGGAGGGGTCGGGCGGGTAGCACAGGCCGTGCTCCTCGACCGCGCGGGAGAGCGTGGCGTTGACGACGCCGGGTTCGACGATCGCGATGCGGTCGACCGGGCTGATCTCCAGGATGCGGTCCATCTTGGTGAGGGACAGCACGATGCAGCCCTCGGCCGCGTTGGCGCCGCCGGACAGGCCGGTGCGGGCGCCCTGCGGGACGACGGGGACGCGCAGCTCGGTGGCGGTGCGCATGACGTGCTGGACCTGTTCGACCGTGCGCGGCAGGACGACCACGGCCGGGCTGCCGGCCGGGCAGAAGCTCGCCATGTCGTTGGCGTACGAGGTCGTGACGTCGGGGTCGGTGAGGACGGCCTCGGCCGGCAGGCCCGCGCGGAGCCGGTCGGTCAGGTTGCCCAGCACGGCGTCGGGTGCGGCTTCGATACGGCTCATGATCACAGCCTTGCACCCGGGGCCATCGGTGTGAACCCCATCCGGGGCGCGCCTTCGGCTGCCGGATTGTGGTCGTCATATGAACGCACAGTAAGACTTATGGAGAAAGAACAGTCCAGGCCGGGTACGTCCCTGGTGGCCGCGGCACCACGACGCCGCGGCCGCGTGCTACGACGGGTGCTGGTCACCCTGGTGACGACCGGTGTCGCGGGTACCGCCGGATATGTCGGGATGCTGATGCTGCTGCCGCCCCCGCAGCGCCCGCCGGACCGGCCGCCCGCGCCCGCGCCGGGACCACCGGCACTCACGGCGGTGACCACCGGGGTGCCGGCCGCACTGCCGGACCTGACGGCGCTGATCGGGGACCGGGAACGGTATCTGCGCACGCATCGGCAGGACGCACGGGCCTGGGCCGTGTTGGGCACGGCCTATGTGGAGCGCGGGCGGCGGACCGCGGACGCCGTGGACTTCCCGAAGGCCGAGACCGCGCTGTGGGCCTCGCTGCGGGAGCGGCCGACGGCGAACGCGGAGGCGCTGGAAGGGCTCGCGGCACTGGCCAACGCGCGGCGGGACTTCGGGGAGGCCAAGTGGCAGGGCGAGCAGGCACTGAAGCTCTCGCCCAAACGCTGGACGACGTACGCGGTGCTGATCGACGCCTACACCGGGCTCGGCGACTACAAGGCGGCCCGCGACACGCTGGACAAGCTGATGGCGCTGCGTACCTCGCCGGCCGAGCGCCCGGCGGTGATGGCGCGGGCCGCCGCCGTCTACCGGGACCGCGGCTGGCGCGAGGACGCGTCGGCACAGCTGGCGGACGCCGCGGCAGCGGCCGGCACCCCCGCCGAACAGGCCGCCTACCTGGAGCGGGCCGGGCAGCTGGCCTGGGAGCGCGGAGACCGGGAGGAGGCGCTGCGTCACTTCGAGGCGGCCGTCCGGCTGGACCCGGACCAGCGGGCCGCGCTCGCCGGGCAGGGGCGGGCGCTGGCCGCGCTGGGCCGCACGCCGGAGGCACTGAACGCCTATGCCTTCGCCCTGGCGGGACAGCCGTCCCCGCAGTACGCGCTTGAGCTGGGCGAGCTGTACGAGTCGCTGGGCATGGCGCAGCAGGCGCGGGCCCAGTTCGACCTGCTGCGGCAGCGGGCGACTCGGGACGCCGCGGGCGGGGTCTACGACGCGCTGGTCCTCGGGCAGTACGAGGCGGACCACGGGGATCCGCAGGAGGCGGTACGGCTGCTGCGCACCGAGTGGGACCGGCAGCCGGGGATCGAGGTGGCGGACGCGCTGGGCTGGGCGCTGTACCGGTCCGGGGACCCGGAGGAGGGGCTGGAGTACGCCGCGATCGCGACGGACAAGGCGAAGGGCGGCGGGGTGCGCAGCGCGCTGTACATCTTCCACCGCGGCATGATCGAACGCGACCTGGGCGAGGACGCCGCCGCCCGCCGCCACCTCGATGAGGCCCTGCAGATCAACCCGTACTTCTCCCCGACCCGGGCGGCGGGGGCGAGAGAGGCCCTCCAGTCCCTGGGCGACACCCCGGACGAACCGGCCCCCGCCTGGTGACCCGCTCCGATTCGCCGGTGCGGCCCGGACTGGCCAGTGCCCCGGCAGGCAACACGTTGCCTGCCGGGGCACTAGAGGTTTCCGCGTCGCTCCTGCTCCCGCTCGATCGCCTCGAACAGGGCCTTGAAGTTGCCCTTGCCGAAGCCCATCGAGCCATGGCGTTCGATGATCTCGAAGAAGACGGTCGGGCGGTCCTGGACCGGCTTGGTGAAGATCTGCAGCAGATAGCCGTCCTCGTCGCGGTCGGCGAGGATCTTCAGCTCGCGGAGGGTGTCGACGGGGACCCGGGTGTCGCCGACCCAGTCGCCGAGGGTGTCGTAGTAGGCGTCGGGGGTGTCGAGGAACTCGACACCGGCCGCGCGCATGGTGCGCACGGTGTCGACGATGTCGCCGGTGTTGAGGGCGATGTGCTGGACGCCGGCACCGCCGTAGAACTCCAGGTACTCGTCGATCTGGGACTTCTTCCTGGCGAGCGCGGGCTCGTTGATCGGGAACTTGACCTTGCGGGTGCCGTCGGCCACGACCTTGGACATCAGGGCGCTGTACTCGGTCGCGATGTCGTCGCCCACGAACTCCTTCATGTTCGTGAAGCCCATGACCTTGTGGTAAAAGCCGACCCACTCGTTCATGCGGCCGAGTTCCACGTTGCCGACACAGTGGTCGACGGCCTGGAAGGTTCTTGGGGCGGGGGGTTCGACGATCGGGTCGGCGGTGGCGTAGCCGGGGAGGTAGGGGCCGTCGTAGCCGGAGCGTTCCACCAGGGTGTGGCGGGTCTCGCCGTACGTCGCGATCGCGGCGAGGACGACCGTGCCGTGTTCGTCCTTCAGCTCGTACGGCTCCGCCACGGAGCGGGCGCCGTGCTCGACGGCGTAGGCGTGGGCGGCGCGCGCGTCCGGTACCTCGATGGCGAGGTCGATGACGCCGTCGCCGTGCTCGGCCACGTGCCGCGCGAGGAAGCGGCCCTCGTCGGTGGCGGGCCTGATCACGGAGGTGAACACAAAGCGGGCGGAGCCGTTCTCCAGGACGTAGCTCGCCGTCTCGCGGCTGCCGTTCTCCGGTCCGCGGTAGGCGACCAGCCGCATGCCGAAGGCGGTGGAGTAGTAGTGCGCGGCCTGCTTGGCGTTGCCCACGGCGAAGACGATCGCGTCCATTCCCTTGACCGGGAAGGGGTCGGCCTGCCGTGCGGTGTCGGGAGTGTGCTGTGAGGTCTGCGTCATAGCGGAAGCGTCGCCCCGCTCTGCAAGGTGCGCAATAGTTCGCGGTTCTGCTGGGCAGTCTGTAGAGCCATACAGCCGTATCCTCGGTCCTTCTGTACATGGTGACCACCGCGGGAGACGGAATGGCGATCGATCATCTGGACGGGCGCATCATCGTGCTGCTGGCCCGGGAGCCGCGGATCGGGGTGCTGGAGATGTCCCGCCGGCTGGGTGTCGCCCGGGGCACCGTCCAGGCGCGCCTGGACCGGCTTCAGTCGAACGGGGTCATCCGCGGTTTTGGCCCGCAGGTGGATCCGGCGGCCCTCGGCTATCCCGTCACCGCCTTCGCCACGTTGGAGATCCGGCAGGGCCAAGGGCCGGACGTCCGGGCGCACTTGGCGTCCGTGCCGGAGGTGCTGGAGCTGCACACCACCACCGGGACCGGGGACATGCTGTGCCGTCTGGTGGCCCGCTCGAACGCCGATCTCCAGCGGGTGATCGACCGGGTCGTCGGTTTCGACGGCATCGTCCGGGCCGCCACGGCGATCGTCATGGAGAACCCCGTTCCGCTGCGCATCATCCCGCTGGTGGAGCAGGCGTCACAGGACCGGGACGGCACCCGACCGGCCTCGGGGTGAGCACGCTGAGCACGCGCGGGCTTCCCGTGCGGGGGTGTGGCGACCGTGCAGGGGCGGCGGTGACCGGCGCGGCCGTAAGCCGCGCAACCAGCAGCTCGGTACCGACTAGCAGCTCGGTACCGAGGACTTCCCCTGTTCCAGGGCCGCCAGGGAGTCCACCGCCCCCTTGAGCGTGGTGACGGGGATCAGTCGCAGCCCCTTCGGCAGCTCCGACCTGGCGTCGGCGCACTCGGCCTTCGGCACCAGGAACACCGTCGCCCCGTCCCGCCGGGCGGCCTGTGTCTTCAGGGCCACGCCGCCCACCGCGCCGACGGTCCCGTCGGTGTCGATCGTCCCCGTGCCGGCGATGGTGCGCCCGCCGGTGAGGTCGCCGCCGCTGCCGTCGCCGTCCAGCTTGTCCACGATCCCGAGGGAGAACAGCAGGCCCGCGCTGGGGCCGCCGACGTCCGCGAGCTTCAATGTGACCTTGATGTTCTCGTCGGTCCGGTCGAGATACCGGAGCGCGGCCCGGGTGGCGGCGTCCTGGGACTGCCGCATCTGCTGGACGTTGTGCTGCTCGATCTCCTTGACGCTGTTTCCGCTCGGATAGACCGAGTCGCGCGGCATGACCGCCCGGTCCGTGCGGAACCAGTTGTCGATCACGTCGCCGAGCGAGACGTCCGCGTCCGGGGAGGTGGCCTCGATGGTCGTCATCCGCAGCTCGCCGCTCGTCCGCCGGGTCGGCGCACCGGAGATCGTGATCACCTGGGTGCCCTTGTTCGCGCCGAGGACGTTCGCCGTCATCCCGGGCTGCGCCACCGAGAACGGCAACGGCGCGAAGATCGCGGTGGCGAGCAGCGCCACGACGGGCAGGGCACAGACGGCGACGGCCTGGAGGCGCGTGAGGCGAGAGAGCACGAGGTCAATCTAACGCCACCGCCGCTTCCGGCCGCGGCCCGTCCGGCCCCGTCCGCAGCGGCTGAGGAGCCGGCCGGGCGGCCGGGTCAGCGCAGGCCCTCGGCGACCTCGCGGGCCGGGTCAGCGCAGGGCCTCGGCGACCTCGCGGGCCGCGTCCATGACCCTCGGGCCCACCCGCTCCGGAACGGAGTCCGCCAGCATCACCACTCCGACGCTGCCCTCCACCCCGGTCACCCCGATCAGCGGAGCCGCCGCCCCGCAGGCCCCGGCCTCCAACTCGCCCTGGGTCAGGGTGTAGCAGGGTTCGGTGGGCGGCGCCTGCCGGGCCGCGAGGATCGCCCGGCCCGCGGCCCCGCGGTTCAACGGATGCCGGAAACCCGTCCGGTACGCCACGTGGTAGTCCGTCCACGTCGGCTCCACGACCGCGACGGCCAGCGCCTCCGACCCGTCCACCAGCGTGAGATGGGCCGTCGCCCCGATGTCCTCGGCCAGCGACCGCAGCGCGGGCAGCGCGGCCTCCCGTACCAGTGGATGCACCTGTCGGCCCAGCCGCAGCACGCCAAGGCCGACCCGGGCTCGCCCGCCCAGGTCGCGCCGGACGAGCGCATGCTGTTCCAGCGTGGCGAGCAGCCGGTACACCACGGTCCGGTTCACGCCCAGTCGGTGGGAAAGCTCGGTGACGGTCAGCCCGTGGTCCGTGTCGGCCAGCAGCTTGAGGACCCGCAGTCCCCGGTCGAGTGTCTGAGAGGTCTCCGCGGTCACGACGCCCACTCCTTCAGTGGTGAGGTCGGCGACCTACTGGTGGGGGGTGCGTCACCGAGTCCCGTCAGCGACGCGTTTCAGAGGCCACCGATCGGCAGGACGGCCCGGCGGCTCCGGGCCCAGTCGCTTCACGGCTGCGCTCCGCGGCGGTACTGCCACGGGGCGTGTGCGTATCCGGACAGTAGCGAAGCCGGTTCGCTGAGCGGAAGCGCCCGTCCAGAATCCGGGCACCAGCCGGTGTGAACCATCCCGGTTCGTCCCGATACGCACCCACGTCGGACCGCAACGCGTCACCGCATGCGCGTGGCCCACTCCTGCACCTTGGCGATCCGCTGCGTCAACTGCCCCGCCGTCGCCTCGGCGCTCGGCGGCCCGCCGCACACTCGCCGCAACTCGGTGTGAATCACCCCATGCGGCTTGCCGCTCTGATGGACATACGCGCTGACCAGCGTGTTGAGCCGCTTGCGCAGCTCCATCATCTCCTTGTGGCTGACCACCGGCCGTCGCTCGGCGGGAAGTTCGAGCAGATCGGCCTCGGTGTCCGGTTTCTTTCGGCTGTGGGCGATCTGTCGGGCCTGCCGCTTCTGCAGCAGCAGTTGCACCTGGTCGGGCTCCAACAGCCCGGGAATCCCCAGGTAGTCCTGCTCCTCCTCGCTGCCCGGGTGGGCCTGCATGCCGAACTCGCCCCCGTCGAAGAGCACCCGGTCGAAGACGGCGTCGGACTCCAGCGCCTCGAAGGGCAGCATGTCCTGCTCGCCGGTGTCCTCGTCCTGCTCCTTGTTCGCCTCCTCCATCTCCTTCTCGGACTCGGCGTACGGGTCCTCCTCGCCCTCCTTCTTCGGCTTGTCGAGTGCGTGGTCGCGCTCGACCTCCATCTCGTTGGCGAAGGTGAGCAGGTCGGGGATGGTCGGCAGAAAGACGGAGGCGGTCTCGCCGCGCCGCCGGGAGCGCACGAACCGGCCGACGGCCTGCGCGAAGAAGAGCGGAGTGGAGATCGTCGTGGCGTACACACCCACCGCGAGCCGGGGCACGTCGACGCCCTCGGACACCATGCGGACGGCGACCATCCAGCGGTCGGTGTTCTCGCTGAACTCGTCGATCCTCTTGGAGGCACCGACGTCGTCGGACAGGACGACCGTCGCCCGGCTGCCGGTGATCTCCCGGATGAGCTTGGCGTAGGCGCGTGCCGAGTCCTGGTCGGTGGCGATGACGAGTCCGCCCGCGTCCGGGACGGCCTTCCTGACCTCGGTCAGCCGCTGGTCGGCGGCGCGCAGCACGCTCGGCATCCAGTCGCCGCGCGGGTCGAGCGCGGTCCGCCATGCCTGGCTGACGGCGTCCTTGGTCATGGGCTCGCCGAGCCGGGCGGCGACCTCGTCGCCGGCCTTCGTACGCCAGCGCATATTGCCGCTGTAGGAGAGGAAGATGACGGGCCGCACCACCCCGTCCGACAGCGCGGACCCGTAGCCGTACGTGTAGTCGGCGGCTGACCGCCGGATTCCGTCCTGCCCCTCCTCGTACGCCACGAAGGGAATGGGGTTGGTGTCGGAGCGGAAAGGGGTGCCGGTGAGCGCGAGCCGCCGGGTCGCGGGCTCGAACGCCTCCAGGCATGCCTCGCCCCAGGACTTGGAGTCGCCGGCGTGGTGGATCTCGTCGAGGATCACGAGGGTCTTGCGCTGCTCGACGCGGTTGCGGTGCAGCATCGGGCGCACACCGACACCGGCGTACGTCACGGCGACCCCGTCGTACTCCTTGCCGAGCGGGCCCGCGCTGTACTCGGGGTCGAGCTTGATCCCTATCCGCACCGCCGCCTCCGCCCACTGCTTCTTCAGATGCTCGGTCGGCGCGACCACGGTCACCTGCTGGACGACATGGTGGTGCAGCAGCCAGGACGCCAGGGTCAGCGCGAAGGTCGTCTTGCCGGCGCCGGGCGTGGCGACGGCGAGGAAGTCACGCGGCTGCTCCTGGACGTATCTCTCCAACGCCCCCTGCTGCCAGGCGCGCAGCTTGCCGGCGGTGCCCCAGGGCGCGCGGCCGGGGAAGGCGGGCGAAAGGTGGTGAGAGGAGGACGGGGAAGACGAGGAAGAAGTGGAAGTAGCGGGCATACGGTGCACAGGGTCGATTCCATGGGGCCGCGCGCAGCGCGTCGGCGAGGGCGGTGGCGGGCGTCGGTCGGGCGGCTCGGCTGCGTATGACAACCGGGCCACCCTACCGGCGGCCTCCGGCCGTCAAGGCGCGGACCAGGCCGTGCCACCCGTGGGTGGGACCGACGTCACAGGAGGCGCACCCTGCCGCGGGCGATGCACAGCCCTGCGGGCAATGCACAGTGCCGCGGGCCGTGCCCATCGTCGGCGGACGGGCGGAGGCTCAGCGGGTCCGCAGCCGTGTCGTCACCCAGGCCCCGATCAGCGCCACCGCGGCCATCGGCAGGAACACCGCGGCGAACGCGGCGGGGTGGCCGGTGCCGCCGGTGGCGGTCTCGGCCGTGGAAGCTGCCATGCTGCCGCCCCCCAGCGCGGCGAACGCGGCGCCCGCCGCCGCCAGCAGCACGACATTGGACAGACCGTCGGAGATCTGCAGGGCGGCGGAGTTGGCGCCGGCCTCCTTCGGGGCGGACAGCCGCAGCAGGAGCACGCTGCTGGAGGAGATCACCAGCCCCATGCCGAAGCAACCGAAGCCCCAGGCGACGGCGACGGTCCACGCGGGCACGGCGGGCACGAGCACACTGGACGCGGCGGCGATCGCGGCCGTCGACAGCACCATGCCGACGGTCATGAGCCGCTCCCGGTACGGTTCGGCGCGCGGCCGGGACTGCAGCCAGGACCCCAGCGCCCAGGTCCCGCCGCCCGCCGCCAGCGAGAACCCGGCCAGCGTCGGCGACAGCCCCCGCTGTGTCACCAGCATCAGCGGCACGAACGATTCGGCCGTGATGAAGGACCCCGCGGCAAGGCCGCGCAGCAGCACGACCGACGGCAGCCCTCGCGCGGCCCGGTAGGTGCCGCGGGGCAGCAGTCCGAGCACGGCAGGCACCAGCAGCGCCGCGCCCGCCACCCCGGGGACGAAAGAGACCCAGCGCGGATCCTGCGCGGCGAACTGGAGCAGCCCGGCGCCCAGGGAGATGGCGAACGCGAGGCGGATCCGCCGCCGGTCGACGGAGCCGGACGCCTTGCCACCGGATGTCCCGCCGCCGGACGCCTCGCGGCCGTACGCCTTGCCGCCTGCCGTGGTGTCGTCGGACGCCTTGCCACCGGTTCGGGCGTCGGTGTCCACGGGACCGGCCGCACGCCGTCGTATCTGCGGCAGCGCGAGCGCCAGCGGGAGCACGACCAGCGCCGGAATCGCCAGGAACACCCACCGCCAGCCGAGGTGTTCGGTGACCGCGCCGGCGGCGAGCGGCCCGACGATCGACGGGACGACCCAGCCGGCCGCGAATGCCGCCATGATCGCCGGGCGCAACCGTTCCGGATAGGCCCGTCCCACGACCACGTACAGCGCGACGATCACCAGTCCGCCGCCGAGGCCCTGTACGGCCCGCCCGAGGATGAACACCCACATCGATCCGGCGGACCCGGCCACCACCAGCCCCACCGCGAAGGAGCCGATCCCCGTGGTCAGCGCCCCCAGCGGGCCCCGCCGGTCCGACCACTGTCCCGCGAGCACCATGCCGAACAGGCTGGTGGTGAAGTAACCGGAGAACGCGAACGCGTACAGCGACACTCCGTCCAACTCCCGCGCGGCGACGGGCATCGCCGTGCCCACCGCGGTCGCCTCGAACGCGATCAGCAGCACGACCGAGACGATCCCGACGCTCAGCGCCCGGTACGTCCGGCCCAGCACCCCTTCCTCGGCTCCACCTGCGGGTTGGTCTGCGACGTCGGTGTCGCGCGGCTCATGGACGGTCATGACGGCCAGCGTAAGGCCCGCAACCGACATTGACCCCTGTCGCGAGTCTCCCCTCACCTGCGACCTTGGTCGTACGTCCCTCGAGGTCGCCCCCCTTTCATGAACGCCGTGTGGCAGTCCCGTTGCAGCACCCGCCCCCCTCTTGATCCCCTTCCCCGCCCCGCCCTACGGTCGTTCCATCAACACGGCCGTGTGCCCGAGTGGTTTAGGGGCTCGCCTGCAAAGCGAGTTACGTGGGTTCGATTCCCGCCACGGCCTCCAAAGCCGGTCTGCCGAGCACGTTTGTCTGACAGTTGTTCTCGTCATGGGTTGCGGTGATCTGCGTCGAGTCGCTTCAGTCTCCCTGTGACCACGCGGCTGACGGGAGTGACAGGTAGATCCCGAAGTCGCGGAGTCCGGTCGCGGTCCGGATGTCCTCGTGAAGCCTGTCCACGCGTTCCTGCCGGTTGGCGGCCCTGCTCCCGTACCACTTGGACCTGACCTCGATCACCACGTCCAAACCGCCGCGGTCCAATGGACTCAGTCTCCGGAAGCGCAGCTCGACATCGCCCGGCCGCAGGGCCCCGTCGTACGGTTCTTCGGGACACTCCACAGCCTTGGACACCAGATGCGGCAGCACCGAACCCAGTTCGCGGAGCTGCGATTCAGCGACACCCGGAGCATAGGTAATTTCCACAAGAGGCATCGGGCCACTGTAGGACCGCTCCGGCAGACGATCGCGTGGGAGGCTCGCGGCCAACGGACCGCTTGAGCCGGCCGAGGCATCGCTCGATCCGGGTTCGATTCCCGCCAGGGCCTCTGGTGGGTGGTGGTGTGCCTCAGAGCACGCCGCCTGCCTCGTCCTGGAAGAGTTCCGTCCAGTAGTGCCAGTCCGCGTCCGTCGTCGTGGGGGTGGGGTCGATCGACTCGAGGGTCTGGATCATCGTCGTGGCCAGTTGGTCGTAGGCATCCGTCGTCAGTTCGTGGCCGAGGTGCTCGTCGATCGTGCGCTCGTGGTGCAGCAGCCAGAGGGTGTAGGCGAGGGTGGAGATGTCCGTGTTGAGGGGGTACAGCGCCGCCTCGGGCTCGCTGAAGTTGAGGATCGCGCCCGTGGTGCCGTCGACCACCAGGCAGTTGTCCTCGACCAGATAGCCGAGGCGGATCAGGCGGTCGGCGTGGGCGGGGAGTGCTTCCAGGGGGTACTCGCCGGACCGCTCGTCCGTGTAGTACTCCGTCAGCGTCGGCAGCGGTACGTCCGCGTCGAGGCGGAACAGGACGGCGTCCTCGGGCAGCCCCGTCTCGCGCAGGAAGCGGCGCGTCGGCTCGTGGGTGAGCGCGGCGGGGAAGTCGACCTCCTCGAAGCGGGCCACCCGACCCGGCCCGAACTCCTCGTCCAGGAGCCGGCCGGGAAGGTTCAGGGTGAGGCCCTGGGCGGTGCCGGGGCCCGCGACGAGGGCGAGCGGGCGGATCAGTGCGGCGGCCTTCCAGTACGGCGGCACCTCGCCGTCCGTGCCCTCCTCGAAGAGCGCGAGGAGCCGACGGGATGCTTCGGTCGCGGCCTTGGTGCCGTACCGGCCCGCGTAGGAGGCGAACCGGCCGCGCAGACCTGCCAGTTCTTCCGTGACCGCGGCGAAGCGCAGCAGGGTCTCCAGGGAGGGTGCGAGGGGGCGGCTGTCCGTCGGGGCGAACAGGTGGGTGGTGGTGATCTCGCCGGTGCTGCCGTCGAGCAGGATCGACTCGGCCTGCACACCCGACGGGCCGAGGAGTTCCCCTATCACGAGCCGGTCCCGCAGCTCACCCGCCAGGCGGGCCGGGCCGTCGATGGCGTCCCCGAGCGTGCGCAACCCGGCCGTGCGCAGCGGCGCGAAGGTCAACAGGCCGCTGTCGTCGGGCAGTCCGGGGCCGGTCAGCAGCCCGCGCGTGGGTGCATGCGTGACGTAGAGGTCCAGCTCGGCCTCGGTCAGCGTGATCGCTGCGGCCCTGGTGTCGGTCGTGCTCATCGCTCCCCCCTCGAATCCTGTCGTACGCCGTCGTTCGTCGGCGTGCGCCGTCCTGCTCGCTCCCTGGTGCGGGGCACTTCCGGCCTGCCGGTCCGGAGTCCGAGGCGGCCGTCCCCACTGACCGTCACATTACGCCGCACCACTGACATTGATGCTGATACTCAGGTTCCGGTGATCGTGGCCCAGCCACTGACTGACGCCCTGCTGGGTTGTCTTCCCGTTGTTCTGCCCGGT